>USKE01000073.1 GCA_900555165.1 uncultured Porphyromonadaceae bacterium
CTGTGCTGCCTGTGGGCACTGTCTGCGACGTGGAAGTCGTGATGGGCTGAGGCCATTGCCCCGGTGGGGGCGCATAGCTTGGTCAATCGAAATTTATCCGGTGAAAAGCCGGGAGAGGAGAAAATCAAGATGATTAAATTTGGTACCGGTGGATGGCGGGCGATTATCGCAGACGAATTCACCAAGGAAAATATCCGTCTGGTGGTAGCCGGTCTGTGCAAGCTGATGCTGCTGGAAGGGCACGCGGGCAAGGAGATTTGTGTCGGCTATGACCGGCGTTTCCTGTCCAAGGAATCCGCCCACTGGGCGGCGGAAGTTCTGGCGGGCTACGGTTTCCACGTCTTTGTGGTCGCCCGTTCCTCCCCCACCCCGCTGATCATGTTCACCGTCAAGCAGATGCAGACCCCCTACGGGCTGGCCGTCACCGCCAGCCACAACCCCAAGCAATGGAATGCCCTTAAGCTCCTTAACTCAGACGGCGAGTTTCTCAACGACGCCCAGGGCAAGGAGGTTCTGCGCATCGCCGAGGCAGAGGAGTTCGAGTTTGTCGGTGTAGACAACCTCGGCGCCCTATATCACGACGACACCTGGACCATGCGCCACATCGACAGCGTGCTCAAGCTCAAGCTTGTTGACCGCGAGGCCATTGCCAAAGCCGGTTTCACCGTGGCTGTCGATGCCGTGAATTCGGTCGGCGGCATAGCCATCCCCGCACTGCTGAAGGCACTCGGTGTGAAGAACGTGATAGAGCTCAACTGCGAAGCCAACGGCAAATTCGCCCATACGCCCGAACCGATTCCCCAGAACCTTACCCAGATTTCCGATCTGATGCGCGAGTCGAAAGCCGATGTGGGCTTTGTCGTCGACCCCGATGTAGACCGTCTGGCCATAGTGATGGAAAACGGCGAGATGTTCGTTGAGGAATACACCCTCGTGGCCGTGGCCGATTATATCCTGCGCCATACGCCGGGTTCGACTGTATCTAACCTGTCAAGCTCACGCGCTCTGCGTGACGTGACCCGTGCGCACGGCTGCGAGTACAATGCCGCCGCGGTGGGCGAGGTGAATGTTGTCACCAAAATGAAAGAGACCGGCGCGATCATCGGCGGCGAAGGGAACGGCGGTGTCATCTACCCCGAGGCCCATTATGGCCGTGACGCGCTCGTAGGCGTGGCGCTGTTCCTCTCGTTGCTGGCGCACAGCGGCAAGAAAGTGAGCGAACTCAAGAAAGAGTACCCCGCATACGCCATCGCCAAGAACAAAATCGAACTTACACCCGACATTGACGTCGATGCCATACTCGCCGCTGTCAAAGAGCATTTCAGCAACGAGACAGTCACTGATATAGACGGCGTGAAAATCGATTTCGAGGATTCGTGGGTTCACCTGCGCAAGTCGAACACCGAACCGATCATACGCATCTACTCCGAGGCCCACACCATGGAAGAGGCCGATCGCCTCGCCGAAGAGATAAAAGGAATCATCAACACCATCAAAGGCTGAGAGAATTGAAAACGGCAAAGATACTGTTCACAGCGGCTCTGGGCGTGGCGACAGTCATGACTCCCGATGCTTTCGCGCAGCGGCAGTTCGCCCAGCCCAACATCCCCGTGTGTCACATGCGCGGGGCGCCGGGACATGCCCGCGAACTGGTATCGCAGTCGTTGCTCGGCACACCGCTCCGTGTCATTGACAACGTGCAGGACTGGAGTAGGGTGGAGACCCCTGAAGGGTACCGGGGATATGTAAGACGCAACTCACTCACATTCATAACCCCCTCAGAGCTGAAAGCGTGGCAGAATGCCGACCGCGTCATCGTCACCTCGTATGACAAAACCTATGCCTACGAGGATGCCGCCGGCGCTGACGTGACCACAAGGGTGACGGGTCTGCTGCCCGGCAATATCCTTACAGTTATTGAAAACGATGGAGAAAACCGTGCTATTCTCGTATCGTTGCCCGACGGCCGCGAAGGGTGGGTGAAGTCAGATGATGTGACCCCGCTTGACGAGTGGATAACACAGGATTTCGATCCGGCAGCCCTGCCGCGCGACGCCAGAGCCTACATGGGTTTGCAATACCTGTGGGGCGGCTCGACCCCCGACGGCGCCGACTGCTCGGGATTCACCCAGATGCTTGCTTACCGCCACGGCGTGCTGTTGCCACGCGACGCATCGCAGCAGGTAAACGCCGGCGAGCCGATATACACCAAGACCGCAGTTGAGAAACTTGATACGAAAGCCATATCACAGTTCAAACCCGGTGACCTGATTTTCTTCAATACCTCAGGTGGCCAGAAAATAAACCATGTCGGCTATTATGCCGGGCACGGCGATGTGATACACTGCTCTGGGCGCGTAAGGGTAAATTCGCTTGTGCCGGGCGAGACGGGCTATGACCCGTCGCTCAACATCCTGCAGGTAAACCGGCTGACCCCGGCCTCGGTAAAAGCCCTCAGAAAACGCTTAATGCCGCTGTACGGACTCGTACCGGCCACAGACACTGATAACAAACAATAATCTCAAAATTGCCCTTGCGGCAAAAATATACACGTCGATGAAATTCGCCGAACACAACAGATTCAATCTGTCAGACATCAACAAAGAGGTGCTTGCCAAGTGGAACGAGCAGGATCTCTTTCACCAGAGTATGAAGCAGCGCGAGGGAAATCCCACCTTCGTGTTCTACGAGGGGCCCCCCTCGGCCAACGGCATGCCGGGTATCCACCATGTGATGGCCCGCACCATCAAGGATATAGTGTGCCGTTACAAAACCATGAAGGGTTTCCATGTGAAACGCAAGGCCGGATGGGACACCCACGGTCTGCCCGTGGAACTGGGTGTGGAGAAATCGCTCGGCATAACCAAAGAGGATATCGGCAAGAAGATTTCTGTCGACGAATACAACGACGCATGCCGCCGCGAGGTGATGAAATACACCCGCGAATGGTCAACCCTTACCGACACCATGGGCTACTGGGTTGATCTCGAGAATCCCTATATCACATACGACAACCGCTATATCGAATCGGTATGGTGGCTGTTGCGCCAGATCTACGACAAGGGGTATCTTTACAAAGGGTACACCATCCAGCCCTATTCACCTGCCGCCGGTACCGGCCTCAGCTCGCACGAGCTCAACCAGCCAGGGTGCTACCGTGACGTGAAAGACCTCACCTGCACGGCGCAGTTCCTGATGAAGAACCCGAAGGAGGTCATGAAAGGGTGGGGCAATGCCTATTTCCTGGCATGGACCACAACACCGTGGACTCTCCCCTCTAACACCGCGCTCTGCGTCGGCCCGACGTTTGAATACTGTGTCGTACGCACCTACAACCCCTATTCGGGCGAACCCGAGACCGTGGTGATCGCCGAGGATCTGCTTGGCGCATATTTCAACCCGAAAGCCGCCGACATCGCGCTTGACGAGTACAAGAAGGGAGACAAGCTCATCCCCTGGCAGGTTGTGGCCAAGATGAAAGGCGAGGAGCTTGTGGGGATGGAATATGAACAGCTCATCCCCTGGATGAATCCCGGTGAAGGCGCTTTCCGTGTCATCCCCGGCGACTATGTCACCACCGCCGACGGTACGGGCATCGTGCATATCGCCGGTACATTCGGTGCCGATGACTTGCGTGTGTCGCGCCAGAACAATATCCCGCCCCTGGAGCTGATTGACATCGACGGCAACGTGCGTCCGATGGTCGACCTGACAGGCCGTTTCTTCCGCATCGAAGACCTTGACCCGAAGTTCGTGGCCGAGCGTGTCGATGTCGAGGCATACCGCCCGTGGGCCGGGAAGTATGTCAAGAACGCCTACGATCCCGCCAAGAGCGAGACCGACGAGACTCTGGATGTGGAGATCTGCATGTGGCTCAAACAGAGCAACAGACTCTTCAAGACAGAGAAACATGTGCACTCGTATCCTCACTGCTGGCGCACAGACAAGCCCGTGCTTTATTACCCGCTCGACAGCTGGTTCATCCGCTCGACAGCTGTGCGCGAGCGTCTGATGGAGCTGAACAAGGATATCAAGTGGAAACCGGCTTCGACAGGTTCAGGCCGCTTCGGCAAATGGCTTGAGAACCTTCAGGACTGGAACCTCTCGCGTTCGCGCTACTGGGGCACACCGCTGCCCATCTGGCGCACCGAGGATGGCCGGGAGGAGATCTGCATCGACTCGGCCGCCATGCTCTATGACGAGATCGAGAAAGCCGTGAAAGCCGGCGTCATGACCTCGAATCCGCTTAAGGATAAAGGGTTCGTACCGGGTGACTACTCGAAAGAGAACTATGACCGCATTGACTTCCACCGTCCGTATGTTGATGACATCGTGCTCGTTTCTGAATCAGGGAAACCGATGCGCCGCGAGACCGATCTCATTGACGTATGGTTCGACTCAGGTTCGATGCCCTACGCGCAGATCCATTATCCGTTCGAGAACAAGGAGGACCTCGACAACGGCGAGCTTTATCCTGCCGACTTCATCGCCGAGGGTGTCGACCAGACCCGCGGCTGGTTCTTCACGCTCCACGCCATTGCCGGCATGGTATTCGATTCCGTAGCCTATAAGGCTGTGATCTCAAACGGCCTGGTGCTCGACAAGGATGGCAACAAGATGTCGAAACGTCTCGGCAACGCCGTCAACCCGTTCGAGACAATCGAGAAATACGGTTCCGATCCCCTGCGCTGGTACATGATCTCGAACTCATCCCCCTGGGACAACTTGAAGTTCGACCCCAAGGGTGTGGAAGAATCGGCCCGCAAGCTGTTCGCCACCCTCTACAACACCTATTCGTTCTTCGCGCTTTATGCCAACGTCGACGGTTTCACCGGCGCCGAGAAACAGATTCCCGTAAGCGAGCGTCCGGAAATCGACCGCTGGATTCTGTCGACACTCAACACGCTCATAAAGAATGTCGAGGCCAATCTCGACGATTACGAACCCACACGTGCCGCACGCGAGATCGGCGATTTCGTCAACGACCACCTCTCGAACTGGTACGTGCGCCTGAACCGCAAGCGTTTCTGGGGTGGCGGCATGTCAGACGACAAACTGGCTGCTTTCCAGACCCTGCATACATGTCTTGAGACTGTCGCCAGGCTGATGGCTCCGTTCTCGCCGTTCTACAGCGACATGCTCTACACCGACCTCATGGCGCCGGCGCACCCCGAGGTGAAATCCGTGCATCTTGCTGATTTCCCCAAGGCCGACGACGCCCTTATCGACACCGCGCTTGAAGAGCGTATGCAACTCGCGCAGACCATCACGTCGCTCGTGCTGTCGCTCCGCCGCAAGGTGAACATAAAGGTGCGCCAGCCGCTCCAGACAGTGATGATTCCTGTCGACTCAGAGCATCGCCGCCATGCCATCGAGCTCATGGCTCCGCTGATTCTCTCTGAGGTGAATGTCAAGGAAATCAAGTTCGTGGCCTCGGACGAGGGTGTGCTTGTGAAACGTATCAAGCCCGACTTCAAGAAACTGGGCCCGAAATTCGGAAAGCTCATGAAATCGGTTGCGGCTGCAATCAGCGCTCTGTCGCAGAACGACATCAACACAATCGAGCGTGAAGGCGCACTGACCATTGATGTAAACGGCGAGCAGTGCCGCATCGAGGCTACGGACGTCGACATCCACAATGAGGATATCCCCGGCTGGCTCGTCGCCAACGAGGGCAGCGTCACGGTGGCTCTTGACATCACCGTGACCGACGAGCTGCGCCGCGAGGGTATTGCCCGCGAACTGGTGAACCGAATCCAGAACATCCGCAAGGGCCGTGACTATGCCATAACCGACCGCATCAATGTGGTGGTGGCACCCAATCCCGAAACCGACAGTGCCGTAAGCGAATATGCCGACTACATCGGCCGTCAGGTACTGGCTGAATCGGTGGTTACAGCTGAGGTTCCCGCACCGGCCGAGGACGAGGTGCTCGACATTGACGGCGTTACCGTTACGGTATCGGTGACACCTGCATGACATATCGCCGTGGCGTGGCCCCCAACAGCCGCGCCACGGCAATTATTAATCGACACATAGTTTATTAACACACATATATCTGTAAATAAGTTGGAACCCGAAAAGACCCGCTACACCGACGAGGAGCTTGAGGAGTTTAAAATCCTTATCCTTGAAAAACTGGAAAAGGCACGCAAGGAGTACGATACCCTGCGCGCCAACGTCATGAATACCGACGGGAATGACACTGCCGACACTTCGCCCACATTCAAAGTGCTCGAAGAAGGAGCCTCGACCCTGGGCAAGGAGGAGGCCGGCCGCATGGCTCAGCGTCAGGCCCAGTTCATCATGCATCTGCAGAACGCCCTGCGCCGCATCGAGAACAAGACCTACGGCATCGACCGCATTACCGGCAAACTCATCCCCAAGGAGCGTCTGCGCGCCGTGCCGCACGCCACCCTCGGTGTCGACTCAAAGAAATAACCCATTACCCAGGGTGTCATGATGCCCCGGCATTCATTGTAGGGTCGCTACATGCAGCGACCCTACGATGAATACAGATATTTGATACACCCCTGATACGAAACAGACAGCGCCTTCATTTTCTGACGCCGCTTACTGACCATACACGAAATACAATACGACAGATGAACAGAGTTGTCTCCAAAAACCGGTGCCTATGGGCCATGATGATCATGCTGGCCGTGATAGTGATTGACCAGATCGTGAAGATATGGGTCAAGACCCACTTCTATTACGGCGAATCTTACGGCATCTTCTCGTGGTTCCAGCTCGTCTTCATCGAAAACAACGGTATGGCATTCGGCTGGGAAATCGGCAGCAAGTATCTGCTCACCATACTGCGCATAGTGGTGGTGGCGTTCCTTGTCTGGTATCTTGTCAGGATTGCAAGACGCCCCGAGGCGCGCAACGGTTATCTGGTGTGCCTGGCGCTGATCATTGCCGGAGCGGCGGGGAACATCATCGACTGTCTGTTCTACGGGCTGATATTCGACAATCCGGTACCTCCGGCCACCGCGCAGCTTTTCCCCGCCGACGGAGGCTATGCGCCACTGTTCCTTGGTCGTGTGGTCGATATGCTCTATTTCCCGCTCTGTTCATGGACATGGCCGGCCTGGATGCCGTTTGTAGGCGGCCAGCATTTCATTTTCTTCAGTCCGGTATTCAACATCGCCGACTCGGCCATCACGGTCGGGCTGTTCGTGCTGATTCTCTTCTATTCAAAGCAGATAGGGGAGGTGCCGTTCCGAAAAACAGTGACCGGTGCCTGTGACCGCAGCTCTGACAAAAATACCGACAAAGAGGCAAAGGCATGAGACGCACGGGTTGCATAGTCCTTACAGCAACGGCACTGCTGACCACGGTAACCGGTTGCCGCAAGACACCTGAGGGGGTGATTCCGCCGGACGACATGGCCGCTCTGGTGGCCGACACATACATGCTCGAAGGGGTAGTGGACCAGAATATAACGCAGTACCCCGCCGACTCGTCGCGACTGCTGCTGAAACGCAGTCTGTATGCCGCCCGCGGCTATGACCAGGCGCAGGTCGACACCTCGCTTGCCTGGTATGGACGCAATATAGAGGTCTATGTGGAGGTCTGCGACAAAGCTATCGAGATTCTTCAGGATCGTCAGCATGACCTGGCATCGGCCAACACGCGCGCCATATCGGTTGCCGGCGACTCGGTGAATGTATGGCCCGGCACAAGCCACCTCACAGTGGGGCGCAACATACCCTCGCGTTACCTGACGTTCGATATTCCCTCCGACAGCAACTGGCACAAGGGTGACATATACGAACTGCGTTACAAGCTTGTAAACAGCAACCGCGGCCTGCGGGCACGCATGCTCGTGGACTATGCCGACGGACAGACGGACTATAACGAAACCGCCGGGCAGAGCCAGGGGACGACAAAACTGAAACTCAGAATCGACTCCACACGAACACCACAGCGGCTTTACGGCTATATCGACCTGGGCGAACAGCGTGGCGAATCGTTCCATATCGATTCACTCACACTTGTGCGCACACGCAAGCACCTTGGGTCGGCAATCTATGTGGCCAACCGCCATTTCAAATGGGGCGAGACGCGACGCGACACCGCCCGTACGGCCACACATGATACCGGACTCCGGCAGGCCGGTTCACAACAGGTCTCGGCCGACATGCCTCTGCCCGCATCGATACTCCCATAAGCAGGTGATGGATTTCAGGATTCTCGCGTGCGGCACACGCACACTGTGCCGCACCCTCCTTGCCGAAGGCCACATACAGGCTATGCAGGTACTTACCCTCGATACCGACGGTACCGCCGCAGCAGAACCGTTCGCCGTGGAAACAGCGGCCACCAGGTTCGAGCCTTCGCCGGTAATGCTGATCCGTGCCGACAGCATCACCGACACCCTGCTTGACGACATTGCCATGTTAATGGAAAAGGCTGACCCGCTGCGCGAGGTCAACCTTTATCTTTCGGCAGCAGGGCTCTATACTTCGCCTTCAGAAAACTGTGTCGCAATAGCGTTCAGCTGATGTCGGGTGCCTCCGGCTTGCGTGAGGGCTTGATGAGCATTCTCAGCGATGTGGAATAGTTGAAATAGGCCCATATCCAGTTAATAAGCACGGTAAGACGGTTGCGCATACCAAGAATAGACACAAGGTGGATGAACATCCACACCATCCATGCGGCAAATCCCGAGAAATGTCCGTGTCTCAAGTCTACAACGGCGCGGTTACGTCCTACGGTGGCCATAGCCCCCTTGTCTTTGTAACGGAATTCGCGGATGCCCCCGTCATTCAGGTTGCGCGCAAGCAGGCGCCCCATCTGCAAAGCCGGCTGGGCAAGCTGAGGGTGCCCCTTGGGGAAAGCTGGGTCGCCTGACATAAGGGCAATATCTCCCAGGGCATACACCTCTCCCGGCAGACCGGTCACGCGGCAGTGTGCATCGGTGAGAAAACGGCCTCCGTGGCCGATTACTTTGTCGCGGTCAAATTCACCATTGAAATCGAACCCGCATGCCGTGACACCTGCTGTCCAGATAACGGTTGACTACCTTATACAGTCCTTCCCACACAGAGATCGTCAGGCACTGTTCCGCACGGGGACAGTCCACCACACCGGTTTGCAGACATGCCACTGGTGCAAGGTCGCCCTCTGTGATGCGGAGCACCTCGCCGACAGTATACTCCTCCGGAGCCTTGGAGAGTCGG
>USKE01000074.1 GCA_900555165.1 uncultured Porphyromonadaceae bacterium
GGCCGTAGAGGCCGTTGAAGATGCCCAGGCCGGTCATGTCGTCGAAGGCGCCGAGTCCGGCCACGTCGCCGGGTACGCCGAGCATGAAGTCAAAGCCGTATTTCGCCACATACCATGGCGGGGCGGCCGGGTGGATGTAATATCCGGCGAAACCGATGAAGTTCACCAGCAGGAACACCAGGGCGAAGTGCAGATAGGGTTTCACCTGCCCCTTGAAATAGAGGTAAAGTCCGAAGAGTATGGGCACCGGCACCCAGCAGAGGTAGAAAACTCCCCCCATGAAATCCATGAACGCCGTGCGGTGCTGTGCGAAAAATTCGTTGGGTGTGAGTGTGACGCCGGCCGAGGTGATGCCGAACAGCGATTTCTCTGTCTCGTAGATGCCTTTGACGTCGACGGGATTCACCTCGTAGTTATGTACGATGTTCATCCAGTCGTATGACACGCCGAACACCACGAACGGCAGCAATGCCACAACCAGGCGCCGTGTGGTGCCGCAGGCAAAGAACAGCGCGGCGACAAGCAGGCCGAGGAAGATGTGCTCGGGTCTGAGGCCCACGCACATTGCCGTCACAGCCAGCCAGATGGCCAGGGCGCAGATGGTGGTGAGTGTTTCGCGTCGTGTCATCGGTTTGCGGGGTTATTTGCCTTTGAGGCCGGCGCGGCACACGCCCACGCGGGCGAACGCGGTGATGTTGGCGAACACGGCGATGACGGCCATGGCGATGATGAGCACCGTGATGGGGAGTGTGGTGTTGGGGCTCCACAGGCCGATAAGGCCGCATGCCAGGCAGCCGAGCGATGTCACCACGACGCGTTCGGGACGCTGCATGAATCCGACCTTGCATTCCAGACCCACGCCCTCGGCGCGTGCCCTGACGTAGCTCACCATTACCGAGCCGATCAGTGCCAGGAAGGTGATGAGGGCGCCGATGGTGTAGTCGTTCTCGATGAGATAGAAACTGAGCGCACCGAGCGTCAGCAGTTCGCAGTAGCGGTCGAGCACCGAGTCATAGAGCGCGCCGAAACGTGTGACCATGTTTCCGAGGCGCGCCACCTGCCCGTCGAGCATGTCGAAGAGCGAGAACAGGATGGTGACGCCGCCGGCGATGGCGATGAGGCCGTAGCCGGGGTCGCCGTTCTCATGGGCGCGTATGCCGGCGATGACGATGATCACCGCCGCGGCGATGTTGCCGAGCAGGCCGATGGTGGTGACCATGTTGGGTGTCACCCCCATGCGTATGAGCAGTTTCACGAAGGGGTTGATGACGCGGTAGATTCCCTGCTGGAGGCCGTCGCGTTCTTTCTGGTATATCTTTTTCTCGCTCATTATGACCGTTGTTTTTTGTTCTTTTTCTTGAAGGTGATCTTGTCGACCAGGGCTATGGCATACTTGTCGAACCGCGTGGGCACATAGACGAATGTCTTCTGCATCAGGAAATTCCACGCCAGCGACACCACAAGCGACACTGTCACGCGCGCTATGGCGAAGATGCCGTCGGGTTTTATCCACGAAACGTAGCGGTGTATCTCAAGTCCCTGCAGCAGCTGGTCGAGCGCCGTGGTGCCGCCGAGGTTGAGCACGAAACTCCCGCCCCAGATCAGCAGATATTTCACGGCCACCGCCTTGATGGGGCAGTCCTTGGCCTGGAAGGTGAATTTGTAGTTGACGATGCAGTTGACGATGCCGCCGGCCACAAGGCCGATGGCCGTTGCCAGGAATGTGCGCAGCGGGTTGCGGTCAAGGGGCATGAACACGAAGGCATAGAACACGAAGGCTATGCCCATGTCGGTCCACGACGCTATCTGTGACGACACAGACGAGCGCAGGAACGTGAAGATGCCCTTGCCGTGCATGAACTTGTCGGCGATGCGTGCCCAGAATCCGCGGGGTGCGGCAGCGGGCGCGGCCATGTCGCCGGCGGTTGCTGACTGGTGTTGATTGTCGTGATCGCTCATTGCCGGTTGTTATCTGTGCTGACGGGCCGCGGCGATCACCGCCTTGGCTATGTTTGTCGAGGCCTCGGCCCGGCATGCCGAGAACGAGGGCCAGTCGTTGAAGTCAATTATCGCGAGCGAGCCGTCTTCACCTTCGATGCACTCGCCGCCGAAGACGGTGACGTTCAGCTCGTCGGCGGCGCGCAGGCAGAGGTCGCGCAGACGTGTCTCGAATTCACGCAGTCCGGCGTCAGCGCCTTTGGCCGGACAGCGGTGGGGTTTGTCTTCGTCGAACGGGCGGAACCACACGAAGAAGTCGGTGCCCCTTACGCCGTAGAACTTCACCAGGCGCCCCGTGAGGTGACGCGAGATGACGGCGCGCTTGAAACCGCGCAGGAAATACTCCTGAAGCACATCCTGTGCCTCGTCGGGGGTGCGCACATAGCACACATCCTCGGCATGCTGCGCGTGGAAGTCGCCGCGCTTTATCCAGCACCGGCGCATCCCCATCTTCTCAAGGCGCTTTGCCACAGCCTCGTCGGTGTCGACTATGATGCTTTCGGGGTAGGCGATGCCCGACCCGAGCAGGATGCGTGCCTGGCGCTCGCGGATGCAGTTCTCTATGCCGTAGCCCGAGTTGATCACCAGGCGCCCGGCATCCTCGGCCTGCTGGAGCAGGTCGGTCGAGCGGCGCTCGCGGCACATGTTTATGATCACGTCCTCGTCGGCCTGACCGGCGGCGAACTGTTCCTCTGAATATATGTTGACCTCGCATCCGCGTTTGCGCAGTTGCTCGGCAACAGAATTGAGGATGGTGGCGTCGTTCCCCACATGGTTCGGTGAGAACGCGCCTGCGCGCATTATGGCTGCTATACGTGTCTGGGCCATCGTCGGTGGTGAGATGATTGTCGTCGGTGATAATGATATGCCTTCCGGTGCCGTGGCGGTGCGCCCCGGCGCCGTGCGTCTCAAACTTCCCGCAAAGTTACACAAATATTTTCAAACCCCTGCAAATTCCCCCTTCCGAATAATCATCCCCGCTTTGCGAAAAACTGTCAGGGGAATCGCGTTGGTGGCAGGTGTGGGCGAATAAATGTGAAAAAAGTTGGGTGGTAGGGTGATAACCGGAAAAAAGTATTAAATTTGCATATCTGTGAAACCGACAGAGGCTTATGATACGTCTAACAGCAGTGTCGGGCGCCTTCTGTAAGCTGTTCCGGCCTCACCCACTGTAGAAAATAATGACCGACCGATGATCACATTCATTGCCAATACGGGGATACAGCTGTATGCGTTCCCGCTTGAAATAGATACCGCCGACGGCGAGCGCCGCTGGTTCCGCGAGCACCAGGATGCCGAGACGGGCGACTGGATGCTTGAGATGATGCACGCCGTGAAGGGGGCTGCCGGCGCCGGGGCCACCGACGAGGAGGGGATTTACCTCTACGAGAAATCTGAGCTGATACGCGGCGGGTATTTCGCCGGCGGAGACGGTGAGATCGACATCGAGGATCTTCGTGCCGACGGCATACAGCCTGTGGCCGAGGCGGGCAACTTCACCGACGACGAGCAGGCGCAGTTCTTCGAGATGCATTTCGGTTCGCGCGACAGCGTGCTTGACAGTTTCGAGAACGTGTGGCTGGCGCCGCCGATGGTTTTTCGGCCGGTGGCTCGCTGCCGATGTTCTTCCGCCGCGGCAAGAACCTGTTTGATTTCGGCCCCTTCGACTGGGTGCGCCTGAAACTGATTCCGGTCAAGGATGACCGTGGCGACGCCGCAGGTGCCGCTCCCGATGCCTCCCGTACCACCCGTGGACGCGAAAAAGGGCAGAAACGCCGCTACACAGCGCTGCTGGCGGTCGATACCCGCACCCGTTACAACGGCGAGCGCGGCAGGCATTACGAGGCCCCGACTTTCCCCGACAACTATCAGGGAGCCATAGAGTTCGGCCTCTGCCGCAACGAGCTGTACGTGATGGACTACTGCATGCCCAACCGCCCGTGGAGCTATGTCGACGAGTATCTGCGCGGGCTGGTGCATCCGGGCGTGCGCAACGTGGCCGAGATGCGTCTGCGCCGCGGAGCGCGCCGCCTGGCATATTCGGCCACATACATATACCTTATGAATTTCCTGGCCCGCACAGGGCTGGTTCCCGACATACGCATCTACAAAGACCGCGACGTGCGCTCTGTGGATGTGGATATGGTCATCGACGTGGGTAATTCGCGCACGACGGCGCTCCTTGTCGAAGACAACCGCAACTTCAGCCAGGTGTCGTCACTGCGGCTGACCGACCTTACCGATCCGGTGGCCGGGAGGCCGCGCGAGGGTTCGCGCGGGGCGCTTGAGCTGACGGGATACACCGAGCCGTTCGACATGCGGCTGGCTTTCCGCCGGGCGTCGTTCGGCGATTTCGGACTGCGCGACACGCGGCAGTTCGTCTACCCCTCGCTGGTGCGCGTGGGCGTCGAGGCCGACAGGCTTGTGCACCGCGCCACCGGGGTCGACGACCCTTCGGCC
The DNA here is from genome assembly GCA_900555165.1 of uncultured Porphyromonadaceae bacterium. Taxonomy (GTDB): domain Bacteria; phylum Bacteroidota; class Bacteroidia; order Bacteroidales; family Muribaculaceae; genus UBA7173. The sequence continues at coordinate 4,459 of USKE01000074.1, forward strand.
GAACCGGGCACGCAGCGCCAGACCACTTATTCGTCGCCAAAACGCTATCTGTGGGACGGACGTCCGCAGACCGAGGAATGGCGGTTCGTGCGTCTGCCCGGCGAGACCGCCGACACCACGCTCAACCTGCCCGGACTGACCCCGTACATCACGAGCGACGGCCGCGCCACAGCCAAGGGGGACGGCGGTACGACATACCATTATTCACGCCGGTCGCTGATGACATTCGCTTTTCTGGAGATGATGGTGCAGGCGCGCATGTTTGTAAACAGCGTCGAGCGCCGCTCGGTCGACCGGGGGCTCGGGCACGAAGAGATGCCGCGCCGCATCCGCCGCATAATCGTGACATGCCCCACGGCGATGTCGAAACTCGAGCGCGACGCCCTGGTGAAATGCGCCGACGATGCCGTGACCATGCTTGCCGGTTTTGACACCGACCCTGACGACAACACCGCACCCCCGCGCCGCATCGAGGTGATACCCCACCGCGTCGGCGGCTACAGCGACGAGGATGATCCCTGGTTCTACGACGAGGCCACCTGCTCCCAGCTCGTCTATATCTACGGCGAGGCCGGACACAAATACAAAGGGTGCGCCTCTGAGTTCTTCCGTCTCTACGGCAAGGAGGATCCCGCCACCGGGCGCCATACGCTCACCATCGGCTCGCTCGACATCGGCGCCGGTACCTCAGACCTGATGATCAGCCGATATGACTGCGAGGCCGGCGATGTGACCACGCTCTCGCCCGAGCCGCAGTTCTACGACTCGTTCTATTTCGCCGGCGACGACATGTTGCACGGCCTCATCAAGAACTACATGCTGCTGAGCGAGACCGGCGCGTTCCGCGAGGCCCTCGGGTCGCTCGACTCGCGCGCCTACCGCCAGCTGATGAAGGATTTCTTCGGCCCCGACTATTCCGGCCAGACCGTGGGCGACCGCCGTCTGCGCCGCGACTTCAACATGCAGTATTCCGTGCCGCTGATGTACCGCATGCTTGAATTGCTCAACACCGGCAGCGACGACTGCGCCGTAACGTATGACGAGGTATTCGCCGCCAATCCGCCGGCACAGACGGTAATCGACGGTTTCAGGGCACGTACCGGCATCGACGTCACCGCCCTGCGGTGGCGGTTTGACCGCGCGCTGATGTCTAAGATGGTGCGCGGCGAGTTCGAGCCGTTGCTGAAGAAGGTGTCGACCATCATGTATGCCCATGCCTGCGACCTGGTGCTCCTGTCTGGACGCCCGGCCTCGCTGCCCGTGATCCGCGACATCTTCCTCGACTATTATACAATCGAGCCCAACCGCCTGATCGTGCTAAACAACTGCTATGTGGGCGACTGGTATCCGTTCTCGAACAACACCGGCTACATCACCAACCCCAAGACCATCGTGGCCATGGGGGCCGTCATAGCGCACTACGCCTCAGAGCTGTCGAACCTCAACCGGTTCGTGATTAACATCGACGGCCTGAAACATAACCTGCACTCCACCGCCGACTATATCGAGGCCTCGCGCGAAGGGCAGCCCGTGGAATATTTCATCACCCCGCAGAGTCCGTCGGGACAGCTCACGGTGTCGCGCGTGCCAACCTCTCTGCGCATCCGGCAACTGGGGATGGACTCATACCCCTCGCGCGTGCTCTATACGGTCGATTTCAACCGTTTCAAGATTGCCGACAGGGTGCGCCGCGTGGCGTTCCAGCAGCATGGCGAGACCCTTAACGACGCCCAGGTGATGGCTCGCGTGCAGGACGAGGTCGACCGCCTGAAGTGCCGCATGCCCTTCAGTCTTGAGATCGAGCGCAACGCCGACGATCCCGAGACCCTCGACATCGTGGCCATCACCGACCGCAACGGGAACCCCGTCTCTGACTCGAATCTCGAGATTCATGTGCAGAGCCTCGGCGCCGACGAAGACTACTGGCTCGACACCGGCTCGTTCGAGGAGATCGGCCGGTTCCGCGGCGGCGACATCAACGGTGGACGCGCCGGCTCCGCAGTCATCACCGGCTTCGGCGAGGTGTTCGGCCGCAAAGTGGCCGTCTACGCGCAGGACTTCTCCGTCAAAGGCGGCACGCTTGGCGTGGCCGAAGGCCGCAAGATCTGCCATCTGATGGACAAGGCGCTCGACCTCAAGGTGCCGATCATCGCGCTCATCGACTCCGGTGGCGCGCGCATCCAGGAGGGTGTGGCCGCGCTGACCGAATACGGCCACCTGTTCCGCAAAACCTGCGACGCCAGCGGTTTCGTGCCGCAGCTATCGCTGATCCTCGGCCCCTGCGCCGGCGGCGCCGTCTACTGCCCGGCCCTGACCGACCTGATCATCATGACCCGCGAGAATTCCAACATGTTCGTCACCGGTCCCGACGTGGTCAAAGCGGCCACCGGCGAAGTGATCAGCATGGACGATCTGGGCGGCGGCTACGTGCACAACGCCACGTCCGGCGTGGCCCACTACCTCGGCGAGGACGAGGCGGACGCGATCGACTACGCGCGTACCGTGCTCGCCTATCTGCCGTCCAACTCCGACCAGCAGCCGCCGGTCTACGCGTACGCGGCCACCCGCGCCGACCGTGACGTGGCCAAACGCCTCGCCACCCTCGTGCCGGACAACGACCGCCAGCCGTACGACGTGCTCGACGTGATCCGCTGCATCGTGGACTACGGTGAATTCGTGCAGGTGCACGAACTGTTCGCCGCTTCAGCGGTGGTCGGCTTCGCCTGCGTCGACGGCCATCCCGTCGGCATCGTGGCCAACCAGCCGAACGTCAACGCCGGCATTCTCGACGTCGACTCATCCGAAAAAGTGGCGCGATTCGTGCGCTTGTGCGACGCGTTCAACCTGCCGGTCGTCACCTTGGTGGACACCCCGGGCTACAAGCCAGGCGCCGAACAGGAACATGCGGGCATCATCCGCCGTGGCGCGAAGGTCATCTACGCCTACGCCAACGCGCAGGTGCCGCTCGTCACCATCATCCTGCGCAAGGCCTTCGGCGGCGCATACATCGTGATGGGCTCCAAATCCATTGGCGCGGACATGAACTTCGCCTGGCCATCCAGCCAGATTGCGGTGCTCGGCGCGGCCGGCGCGGTCAACATCATCCACCGCAAGGACCTGCAGAAAGCCAAAGACAACGGCAAGGACGTCGAAGCGCTGCGCGCCAAGTACATCGCCGACTACGAACGCACCACCGTCAACGCGAACCTTTCGCTGGAAATGGGCGAGATCGACGCCATGATCGACCCCGAACAGACACGCGAGACCATCATCGAATCGCTCCGCCTGCTCGCCAGCAAGAAACGCGTGCGCCGAACCAGCAAACACCACGGCAACCAGCCGCTGTGACGGACGCAACGCGACGCAACCAACGTAAGCAGCCACAACAATCGCAAGAAATTTTGGAACAAGTAAGGAAGATTATGAACACCTTTTTTCTTGATCGACTGAACAGCGAGCCCCACGCGCTCGCCTTCGCCGGCCAATCCACCCCGTGGCCGGTGGCGCTCGCCGACCAGAGCGCGAATCCGGCGCTCGACGAGGCCCTGCACACCCATGCGGCCGCCGCGCAGGCGCTGCTGTATCCGGTGTCCGCCGAGCTGCTCGCCACCACCGGACGCCCGGTCGACCTGTTCGGCTTCGAACCGAACCCGGCACGTCTGGGCGCCGCAGCCGCGGCTTCCGCCAGCGTTCCCGGCATCGCGCTGACCCAGCTGGGCGCGCTGCTCGACGCCGCCGCACTCGGCTACAATCCGGCCCAGGCCAAGCCGGTCGCGGTGCTCGGCCACTCCCAGGGCGTGCTTGCCGTGCATATGGTGCAGGCGATCTGCGAAGCCGGTTCCATCGACGCAGCCGCAGCCAAGATCGACGAGATTCTTGCGATCGCAACGCTGATCGGCGTCGCCGGCACCCGTCAGGCACGCCAGCTCGGTCTCGCCGCACGCCACGGCGAGGCGACCCCGATGCTGTCCGTCAAGGACATCACCCGCGCCCAGGTGGACGCGCTGATCGAACGCGTCGACGTCGCACGTGGCCCGATCGCCGTGGCCGTCACCAATTCCGCCACGCATTACGTGTTGTCCGGCTATCCGGAGGACCTGGCCGCATTCGGCGTGGAGGTCGCCAAGGAACACAAGCGTCAGGCCAAGCTGCGCGAAGAGAAGGTGCGTGGCGGCCGCGTGTTCGACCCGACGCTCGAATATCTCGACGTGACCCTGCCGTTCCACAGCCCGCTGATGGCCGATGCCGTCTCCCAGGCCGTCGCATGGGCCGAGGCCTGCGGCATCAACGCCGACCATGCCCGTGAGCTCGCCGCCGAAGTGCTGCTCAACCATGTGGATTGGGCCGCCCGCGTGCGCGCCCTGATGAAGTCCACCGATCCGAGCGCCCTGTGGGTGCTGGACTTCGGTCCGGGCAACACCGTCGGCAAACTGTTCTCCACCGTGGCCCAGGGTACCGGCGTCGGCGTGGTGGAAGCCTCCACCGTGGCCGACCGTGGCTCGCTCTCCACGCTCGATACCCTGCCGGAGCGCACCCAGAACTGGACGCGTTTCGCGCCGAGCATCATCCACACGTCCGCCGGAGACAAGGTGCGCACCGCGTTCACCGAACTTACCGGCAAGGCTCCGGTGCTGCTGGCCGGCATGACCCCGACCACCGTGGAGCCGGAGATCGTGGCGGCGGGCGCCCCCGGCCGCCCCCCGGGCGCCGTTGAGGTT
>USKE01000075.1 GCA_900555165.1 uncultured Porphyromonadaceae bacterium
CCAGCCACGTTTTTCAGTCCGTGGGTGATGATGGCCTGGGCGAGCACAGTTGCGGTGGTTGTGCCGTCGCCGGCATCGTCACCGGTCTTCGAGGCCACCTCTTTTACGAGCTGTGCGCCCATGTTCTGGAAAGCATCCTCGAGTTCGACCTCACGTGCCACACTAACGCCATCTTTGGTGATGTGGGGTGCGCCGAATTTCTTCTCGATGATTACGTTGCGGCCTTTGGGGCCGAGGGTGACCTTCACGGCATCGGCAAGAATGTCGACACCTTTCTTGAGCTCTTCGCGAGCCTTGATATCAAATTTGATTTCTTTAGCCATTGTTGTAAGTTTTTAGCGTGTTGTGCGGAACGGTAGAGACTGCGTTCCGCCGCAGTCGGCCATGGTTTCAGAGCACCACGGCAAGCACGTCGCTCTGACGCATGATGAGCATCTTGTCGCCCTCTACGTCGATTTCGGTGCCGGCATATTTGCCATAGAGTACGGTCTGACCCTCTGTGAGGACCATTTCCTCATCTTTTGTGCCGTTGCCTACGGCGATGACGGTGCCTTTGAGGGGTTTCTCTTTTGCCGAATCAGGGATAATGATGCCCGAGAGGGTTGTTTCTTCTGCGGGAGTGGGCTGTATGAGCACACGGTCGGCAAGCGGTTGGATCTTCATGGGTTGAAAATTTATAAAGTTTTTGTTGTTTTCTACCGGATAATGATGCAATACATGTGCCAAAAACGCTTTCGGGAGGTTCAGACACATAAAAGGTGACAACCGTGTCACCATCTGTTGTCACAGACTCTGACAGATTGTCACCTTTTTAACATTCCGGAGTGCCGAATTGTTTATCCGCGCAGCTGGGGCGGGAGGGCCGAGGCCACTGCGGCGCGCGATTCGTCTATTACGCGGCGTCGGTCGGCCTCGTCGGTCGGCGGGGCTATCGGTTTGTGGATGGTCAGCTTTATGTGCCCCCAGTGCGGAAGGATATGACCGCGCAACAGCACGTCGATGGCACCGTCAATCGTCACCGGCACTACAGGCAGGGCAAATTCCATCGCCAACTGATAGGCGCCTTTATGAAAGACGCCCAGACGGCCGGTGCGCGAGCGCGAGCCTTCGGGGAACACGACCACCGACATGCCGTGGCGCAACGTGGCCTCGGCCTTGACCATGGTGCGGCGTATGGCCTGGGGCGACGAATTGTCGACAAATATATGTCCGGCGGCGGCACAGCTTGCCCCGATAACAGGGAAACGGCGCAGACCCTTTTTCATCATCCACTTGAAATTGTGGTTGAGATAGCCGTAGATGGCGAATATGTCGTATGCGCCCTGATGGTTTGCCACGAAAACATACGAGGTCTTTCGGTCGATGTTCTCACGTCCCGTCACCGTAACGCGCACAAAACTGAGCCAGCAGAACATGCGCGCCCAGATATGCGCGGGCCAGTAGCCCCACACGCGTCCGCCCCCGAGCCATGACCCTATTATGGTTACCAGCCCGGTGAGGATGGTGATGACCACCACCAGGGGGATCATCACCAGTATCTGATATATGCGGTAAAGGACAATCACGGCTGCACGGAGTATTACCAGGCGAACATGGGACGGTCGGCCATCATGGCGTTGACCTTCCCGCGCACGGCGGCGATGGTTTCGGCACTTTCGGGGTTCGAGAGCACGGTGTCGATAAGCTCGACGATCGGGCCCATCTCATCCTCCTTGAGGCCGCGTGTGGTGATTGCGGGGGTGCCAAGACGGATACCTGAGGTGAGGAAGGGTGAGCGGCTGTCGAACGGCACCATGTTCTTGTTGGCGGTGATGTCGGCCTCTACGAGCACGCGCTCGGCCACTTTACCGGTCAGGTCGGGGAACTTGGTGCGCAGGTCAACGAGCATGCAGTGGTTGTCGGTACCGCCCGAGATTACTTTGTAGCCCTTGTCGACAAGCACCTGTGCCATTGTGGCGGCGTTTTTCTTAACCTGGGCCTGATATTCCTTATATTCGGGCTGGAGAGCCTCGCCGAATGCCACGGCCTTGGCAGCTATGACATGTTCCAGCGGGCCACCCTGCACGCCGGGGAACACTGCCGAGTCAAGAAGTGACGACATCTTGCGCACCTCGCCCTTCTTTGTGGTCTTACCCCAGGGATTGTCGAAATCCTTGCCGACCATAATGACACCGCCGCGGGGACCGCGCAGAGTCTTGTGGGTTGTTGAGGTGACGATGTGGGCGTGACGCAGCGGGTTGTCAAGCAGCCCGGCGGCTATAAGGCCTGCGGGGTGTGCCATGTCGACCATGAAGATCGCGCCGATGCTGTCGGCAATCTGACGCATGCGGGCATAGTCCCACTCGCGCGAATACGCGCTGGCGCCGCCGATGATGAGTTTGGGCTTGTGCTCGCGGGCCATGCGCTCCATGTGGTCATAGTCCACAAGACCAGTCTCGGCGTCGACATTATAGCCGATGGCGTTGAATACCATGCCCGAGAAGTTCACGGGGCTGCCGTGCGAGAGGTGGCCGCCGTGATCGAGGTTCATGCCCATGAATGTGTCGCCCGGTTTCAGGCAGGCCATGAACACTGCCATGTTGGCCTGTGCGCCCGAATGGGGCTGTACGTTGGCGTATTCGGCACCGAAAAGTTCCTTGAGTCTATCCTGGGCCAGTGTCTCGGCCTCGTCGACCACCTGGCAGCCGCCCTCATAGAGACAAAAAAGCCGCCGTAATAGCGGTGACCGGGGTATCCCTCGGCATACTTGTTGGTCAGGCATGAACCCATGGCCTCCATCACCTGGGGCGATACGAAGTTTTCAGAGGCGATCAGCTCGATGCCTTTACGCTGACGCTGGTCCTCGCGGTTGATAATGTCGAAAATTGCGGTGTCGCGTTTCATAAGCAAAATGTATTGATTATTGTGTGGCGTTCACCCTGACGGGGGTGCGGCGCCTGTTATTGTTTGTTCTGTTTTTTGTCTGTTGCGCCGGTTTTCGGGCCGGATTTCTTCACCGAAAACCCGAACCGACCCAGCTCGTCGCCCTGCGCATAGTAGTGGCCGTGGGTATAGCTCATCAGACCGGCTGCCTCAAGGTCGAAAAGATCTGTCTCGGGGTCGAAATACCGTTCATCGGCCAGCACGTTCACCACTTCAGCAAGAAACATGTCGTGACTGCCAAGTGGCAATATCGTCTTCACCCGGCACTCTATCGACACCGGCGCCTCCTCTATCGAGGGGCACGCCACGGCCACTCCCGGGTTGGGGGTAAGGCCGGTTTCGCGCCATTTGTCAGAGTCGCGCCCTGAACGCACTCCAACGAAATCCGTAGCGCGGGCCATATCGGCCGTAGTGAGGTTTATGATGAACTCCATGTTCTCCTTGATCATTGGGTACGAATGGCGTTCGGGCCTCACGGAGATATAGCACATCGGCGGATTGGTGCACACGGTACCTGTCCATGCCACGGTGAGCATGTTCGAATGCTCCACATCGCGGCCGCATGTGACAATCACCGCGGGAAGCGGGAAGATCATGTTGCCCGGCTTGAGCTGGCGTTTCATCTGTCGGCTTCGGTGTTACTTAATATTGGCCTTGTCGTTTGCCACAGTGTGGTTGCAGTAGCGGCAGCGGATATGGCCCGGCTTGTCTTCGACGGCAGTGAACACCGTTGCCATCGGCTCATTGTTGGTGATGCACTTGGGGTTGTCGCACTTCACGATACCGCGTATCTCGGCCGGCAGTGTGACCACACGTTTCTCCACCACTTCGTAGCCTCGGATGGTGTTCACCACTGCATCAGGGGCGATGAGGGCAATGCGGTTAAGCACATCTTCGGGGAAGAACACGTCGGCCACCTTGATAATCCCTTTGCGTCCCATGCGGCTGCTGTGCAGGTTATTGCCGATGGTAAGGGTCGAGTCGAGGTTCTCCAGCCCCAGAATCTTCACGCATTTGAAAAGTGCGCTGTCGGGGATATGGTCTATCACGGTGCCGTTCTCGAGGGCGGCTACCGCAAGTTCTTTCTTCTGACTGGTCATGATTTCTGATTCCTTGCGGGTTCTGATGCTGTTTCTGATGCCTTGAGGTCTTCGGCGAGCTTTTCTACGTCGATGCCCAATGCGCGGCATATTATTGCCTGACGGGCATAGAGACCGTTGCGTGCCTGTTCGAAATAGTATGCCTTGGGATTGTCGTCGACATCGGGATTGATCTCGTTCACACGCGGCAGCGGGTGGAGTATGCGCAGGTTCGGTTTCGAGGTAGCGAGCATATCGTTCCGCAGAGTGTAGAGATCCTTCACGCGCTCGTACTCCATGATGTCCTGAAAACGCTCGCGCTGCACGCGGGTCATGTAAATTATATCAGACGAATCAATCACCTCCTGCGAGAAATCGGTATGCTCCTCAAACTCGATTCCCTGCCGGCGGCAGAACTCCACATACTCGCGCGGCATTCGCAGCTCGTCGCATGCCACAAATCTGAAACGGGGTTTGAAATACCTCATGGCCATGAGCAGCGAGTGCACGGTGCGTCCGTATTTGAGGTCGCCCACCAGGGTTATGGTCAGGTTCTCGAGAGTTCCCTGTGTCTTGAGTATCGAATAGAGGTCGAGCATGGTCTGCGACGGGTGCTGGTTGGCACCGTCGCCGGCATTGACCACGGGCACGTCGGTGACTTCGGTGGCGTAGCGCGCGGCCCCTTCGAGGTAGTGGCGCATTATGATGATGTCCACATAGTTCGACACCATCTTGATGGTATCCTTGAGGGTCTCCCCTTTCGACGACGATGTTGTCGAGGCGTCTGAAAACCCGATTACGCGGCCCCCCAGGCGGTTGACGGCGGTCTCGAAACTCAGGCGCGTGCGGGTCGAGGGCTCGAAAAAGAGCGTCGCGAGCTTCTTATACCGGCAAACCTCGCGGTAGTCGAGGATCTTGTGATTGGGGTGCTCCTCAAAAAAACGGGCCGCCCCCAGCAGGCGCAGAATCTGCTCCTTGTCGAGGTCGGCTACGGAAACCAGTGACTTGGTATTCATCTGTATTGACAATGTGAGGTTTATCCGGAGAGAGAGCCTTGGCGGTGACCGGCACCCTCTCTCCTGCCCGCAAAGTTAATAAAAATTTATACAGCCACAGAAAATATTTTCAGGTTTTTCGAGGGGTTCAGGCGGGATACGCTGATTATTTTGCAGTACGAGGGGGGTGCGAGGCAGATTTCTTAAGCAGGGTGACGATGAGATAAGAGGTGGCGGCCGCGCATGCCACCGGCATCAGCAGGCTGTAATGCCCCGACATCTCCACGACCAGGAATATCGCCATAAGGGGCGCACGCGACGTGCCGCCGAGCACCGCGGCCATGCCGTAGCAAGCATAGTCGCTGACGGGGAGCGCGAGGCCGAAAAGCAGATTCACAACTGAGGCGAACAGCAGTCCGGCGGCACATCCGGCGAAGATGGCAGGCGCGAAGTCGCCGGCGACACCGCCTCCGCTGGTTGTAGATGCCGTGGCCACGGCTTTTACGAGCAGAATCAGCAGGCACACCCCCACGGGTCCCCAGGGGGATGCGGTGATGTGCGCCAGCGGTCCGCAGGCCGACAGCGCAGAGAGATCGCCGGCAAGCACATGGGTTATGACGCCGTATCCCTCGCCGTACAGGGCGGGGAGGAGGAAAAGCGACAGACCTATGACGACACCGGCGGTGAGGTTCTTCAGCCACGGGTTGGCGAACCGGGCGTAACGCGCGGTAAGCGCGGCCATGACACGGTTGTAATACACGGCATAGAGGCCACAGGCGGCGCCGACAAATACGGTCATGGGAATGGTAGACAAATCAAAGGGGTGCCACGCAGGGAACGGGATGTCTGACACTCCGCCGGCAAGCATCCAGGCGGTGAGGCCGGCAGTGAGGCAACACACGCCCAGAGCCACGAGCTGTGTTATGCCCATGGCAAGCCCTATGACTTCGAGGGTGAAGAAAAAGCCCCCTACAGGGGCGCGGAATATGGCGGGGGCGCCGATGGCGGTGAATGTCATGACCATGCTGCGGCTGAGACGGCATCTTTTGGCAAGGTTGCTCCCGATGGCCGCCGAGGCGTAAGCTATCGGGCCTTCGGTTCCGGCCGAGCCCCCCAGGCCGAGCGTGAGGGCGGCTGCTATGAGGGGGCTTATGGTGAGACCGAGCGGCATATAGGGATGGCGGCGCGCCAGCGCGGCCTTTAGCCTGTCGACACCGTGAGAAATCTCGCGGTGTATGACATAACGCTGGTAACAGGCAGCCAGGATAACGCCGATGACGGGGAGCCACAGGAAACGCCAGTTCCACCGCGCGGGGTCGAGACCGGTGAGAGCGAAATGCGAAATCTGCGCCACCATCCATTTCAGCAGCTGGGCGCATGCCCCTGCCGTGATGCCCACTACGAAAGCCGCCAGCATGAGGAATGCCGTCGACGGGCCTGTGCCGTCGGCGGTATCACGCTGCAACCACTGTGGAAATGAATAATTGAAACGCATGGGCTCCCTGTATCATCTGGCAGCAACGGGGGATTACGGTTGCCCTTCGCCGCGCCTTATGATATAAGAACCGTGCGGAGGGCACTATGGTTCAACGCGAGGCCTTGCGATAGAGCAATATGGCGATTATGGCGTAGAGCAGGTTGGGGATCCACATGGCCACAAGCGGCGAGGTCATTCCCGACACGGCGAACGACGAGGTGACCGTCATGAAGAGGATGTACGAGAACGACAGCACCAGCCCCAGGCCGATGTTCAGGCCCATTCCACCCTTGACCTTGCGCGACGACAGCGACATGCCGATGACGGTGAGGATGAACGCCGCCGCGCACATGGCATAGCGCTTATGGTACTCGATCTCGAAAGCCTGGATGTTGGCCACGCCACGCGAGCGCTGCCGCTCGATATACTGTTTGAGCTGTGGCGAGGTCAGGGTCTCCTGGTCGTTGCGCGAGATAAGGAAGTCACGCGGCTCGAAGGGTATGATGGTATCGAGGCGCGAGCCGGTCTTGATGAGTTCGCGGTCGGCGTGGAAGTCGCGTATCATGTAGTCTCGCACCTGCCATTGGTATAGGGTGTCCCACTTCACCGACATGGCTGTGAGGCGCGACTCAAGTCCTTTCTTGCCGAATTTCTCGAGCGAGAAACGGTAGCCGGTCTTGGTGGTGTTGTCGAACCGGCTCATGTAGGCTATCTGTCCCGGGGCGACCTGGAGCATGATGTTGTCGCCGTAGTCGACACGGCGGTTCTTCACATATGTGTTGGTGAAGGCTATGCGCTTGACGTTGGCCGGAGGGATAATGTAGGCTCCCAGCACGAATGTGGCTATGGCTATCACGGCCGCCGAGATCATGTAGGGGCGCAACAGACGCCTGAAACTCATGCCAGATGAAAGTATGGCTATGATCTCGGAGTTGTCGGCCATCTTCGACGTGAAGAAAATCACGGCGATGAACACGAACAGCGGGCTGAACTGGTTGGCGAAGTACGGCAGGAAGTTGACGAAATAGTCGAATATCGTGGCCTTGAGCGGAGCTTTCAGGAAGGCGTCGAGTTTCTCGTTCACGTCGAACATGATGGTAATCGCCAGAATCAGCATTATGGCGAAGATATAGGTGCCGAGAAACTTCTTGATTATATACCAGTCGATTATCGACACGCCGAGCCGGCCCTTGGGTATTGCGGGCAGGCGTGACGGTTTCAACCGCCGGAATATGTCTTTTATCTTTGACATCAGTGGCTGTATCAGAGTCGTGTGGTGACGCGCCGCACCATTTCGGGTTTCCATGTGGCGAAGTCGCCGGCAATGATGTGTCGCCGGGCCTCGTCGACAAGCCACAGGTAGAACGCCAGATTGTGTATCGTGGCTATCTGCATGGCCACAAGCTCCTTGGCCACAAACAGGTGGCGCAGGTAACCTCGGGTAATCTCACGGTCAAGGTCAAGCGTACTCTCGGGGTCGATCGGTGTGAAATCGTCGGCCCACTTGAGGTTGCGCATGTTCATTATGCCGTTGCGGGTGAAAAGCATGCCGTTGCGGGCGTTGCGCGAGGGCATCACACAGTCCATCATGTCGACGCCGCGGTCTATCGCCTCAAGTATATTCTCGGGGGTGCCTACACCCATCAGATAGCGCGGACGGTCGGCGGGGAGAATCTCGTTGACAATCTCGATCATCTCATACATCTTCTCTGCAGGCTCGCCCACAGCCAGGCCGCCGATGGCGTTACCCTCGGCCCCGAGCGCGGCCACCTCGCTGGCGGCCTCGCGCCGCAGATCAGGATATACACAACCCTGCACTATGGGGAAGAATGCCTGGCTGTGGCCGTAACGCGGTTCGGTGGAATTGAAATGCTCCCATCCGCGTTTCAGCCATCGCTGGGTAAGGTCGAGCGACTTGCGCGCATAACTCTTCTCGGCGGTGCCCGGCGGACACTCGTCAAGAGCCATCATTATGTCCGAGCCGATGGAGCGTTGTATGTCAACCACCTTCTCCGGGGTGAAAAGATGTTTCGAGCCGTCGATATGCGAGCGGAACCACGCCCCCTCGTCGGTGAGCTTGCGGTTCTCGGCAAGCGAGAATACCTGGAAACCGCCTGAATCGGTAAGTATCGGACCGTCCCAGCCGTTGAACCTGTGCAGGCCGCCGGCCTTTTCGAGCAGGTCGGTACCGGGTCGCAGATAAAGGTGATAGGTGTTGCCCAGGATTATGCGCGCCTTGACGCGGCGGCGCATGTCGTCCATCGTCACGGCCTTTATGGCGCCGCAGGTGCCTACGGGCATGAAAACCGGCGTCGCTATTTCGCCGTGGTCGGTGGTTATTGTGGCGGCGCGGGCATTGGTACCCGGAGCCGTGGCATCGATTCGGAACTGCATGTAATGTACGGAGTGTCAGAACTCGCTTGTGAAATGGAACTTGATCGAGGGGAAATCGGCCTGCGCCATCTGCAGCACATAGTTCGAGTCGGCCAGGAACACATCACGTCCTTCGCGGTCAACTGCCATGAACTGGTGCTTGCGGCGCTTGAAAGCCTCGAGGGCGGCCTCGTCGTCAGACTCTATCCAGCATGCCTTGTAGAGCGACAGCGGCTC
>USKE01000076.1 GCA_900555165.1 uncultured Porphyromonadaceae bacterium
CGCGCGGAACGACACCACTGCCTCAAGGGCGCCCGAGATGTCGGGTGTCACTGTCACGTCGGTCACCGGCCCGGCGGGAGCGTCTGTGACCTCCTGCACTATGCGGATGTCGGCGATATATGCGTTCCATTTATTGGCCGGCGACGTGATGTGGAACCCCACGCAGACAGGCCCCGAGACCTCCGGCGTCAGCGGAATCTCCACGAAACGCTGTGGCGAGCGCGCGTCCCAGGCCATCTCCGTCGGCCCCCAGAGTGTCTGCGTCATCGCCGCGGGGTTCTGCGCGCTGCCACATGCCACGGTCATCGTCTCGGCAAAACCGGTCGAGCGCGAATACATCTCAACCTTAAGCAGATATGTCTGGCCGGCCGAAAGCGTCACGGCTGGGGTTATGAGCCAGTCGTCGGCCGCGTCGTCGCGGCTGTAGTCATACATCGCCGTCCCGCTCTCGAAAATCCAGGTCTTGCCGTCGCCATTACCGTCAAACACCCCCATGCGGGCGGCAGCCGCGTCGGGGCTTGTGAAATCCTCGGCGAAATATGTGACGTAAACCGGCTCGGGAGCGATGTCGGCCACATCGACAAGCGACATGTCGTCGATATTCAGCTTGTTGCGGTTGGGTTCTGAAATCACATGGATGCCGATGTACAGCGGCCCCGACGTCTCGGCTGTGAAATCCACCGAGATGTGCCGACGGTCGTCGCTGTCGCTCCAGGCCACCTCGACCGGCTCGACAAGCGTGCGCGTCATCGCGCCGACTTCCGGGGCGTCACCGGCCATCACCTCCATCCGCTCAGGCCAGTTTGGCGAGCAGTGGGCGTCGAACTTCAGGCGGTAGATATGCCCCGCCTCAACCGTCAGTCCCGGAGTTATGAGCCAGTCGTCGGCCGCATTGTCAAGATGATAAAAACTGAAGGCAACACCGCCGTTGATGGACCATGTGCGTTCGTCGCCGTTGGCATCGATGATAGTAAACGCCTCCCCGGCCGCAGCGGCATCGGTGAAATCCTCGCTCCAGGGCACGCTCACTGGCGCCGACCGCCCGGCCTCGGCACCTTTCATCACTGCCCCAGCGTCGTCATCGGCGCGCGACAGGCGCCCCGCCAGTTCGCCGTAAGCCGTAACCGCGGCCCGCGACACATCACCGGAGTCACCTCTCACCGAGGCAGCCCAACGGTCGGCGACACCCCGTTCGGCAATCGCCCCCGACCAGTTCCGGGCCACAGCCCCTGCCGACAGCAACGCCGCCACGGCAACAACAATAGTAAAATGTTTTTTCATACAAATATTATCGGCTTTTATGAATGAATATCAGAGTTCCTGCAAGCATATTGCCCCCAAATATACACATTCTCCGGCAAATCCACAAACGCACGCCACAAGATAAAAATTTGTGACCCCAGGCCGTACTGCAGAACAAAATGCCATTAACTCCACTCCACCACACGCCTGCCGCAACATGGCTGCTAAGTGGTGCCATTACATCGGCTTGATCATAGACTCGATAAAGGCGATCTCTTCATCGGAAAGGTTGTATTTGGCATAGAGCTGTGCATCGATTTCTTCCACGCTCTTGCTCCAGTCGATGTCGCTTCCATTCGTGAAGTTTTGCATTGGAACGAACTTATAAGTATCCCTTGTCATATTTTTAAGTTTCCTAATTCCAACCATAAAACGGAAAAACTTTGTACGACAATAGGTCACAACATTATTGGTTTCTTCCTCTGACGAGAAAGGTGCGATCGCAAGGAAGGTCTCTGTACAAATTGTGTTCTTATCTCCTACGACACCTTGGCCGATAATTCGAGCTGGTATAGGATTACCTAACTGACCGGCGGCTCCATCAGCTTTAGAAAGGAACACCTTCCATGATTTCATTATTTCCGCTCCTTTGCTTGGGACGAAGTCTGCCGGAAGATATCGAATATCGCGCCCTCCATCAAAACGGCCAAAGACTTTCAACCCCTCGATAAGTGGCGTTGCAGTGATTTCTTGCTTATAGTTAGAAATACCGAAAGGATTTCTGGCAAGAACCTTTTCTGAGAAATAATGTTTAGATTTGTCAATCACTTTAGAAAGTATTGACAAAGCACCTGCGTCTCTAACAACGACACCAGATTCGTTATCATCAAGATAACGCTCCACTGCCGAAATTCCATTAGTGGTATGAGAGCAGAACTGGCATTTTCCCTCATTTTTACTATCAATAAGGAAATAACAAATACCTCCTTCAATCGCTACGTTTGTAAAACAGTCCGAAGCATTCAAGTAATCATGCAATACTCTTATATGATGATTGCTCAACATAGTGGAGCGGAAATCATCCAATCCTTTACCTCCAGTCATCCATCGAGAGGGCATAATCATAGAGACAAACGATGGCTTAACCAATAAAGCAATTCCAACAAATTTGTCGTATATCGGTTTTGCGCTTGAACCACCCCCGCCATCAACTTCTTGATATGGAGGATTGCCAACAATGGCTTTGAATTTCATATTATCTTTATTGGGTATGCCCCATTTGGCAGCCTTTGTTATACGGCTGATAAAGAGTTCGGGCTGGTTTTTGATTTTGTTGATTAAGTCTTCGGGCGCCCACATATTGGTTTTTCCTTTGCGGAAACCAAGGAGTGTGCGGCGAGTGATTGATTTTGCCATTGGAGTCTTACAGATAACGAAGATGTTTTCTGCAACCGTTTTGTCCCAAATGGCCTGATGTTCTTCGAGGGTTTCCGGTGAGAACATCTCATTGCGCAGTCGCGCACGGTATATGTTATATGCAAGGTAGAGAGGATATAGACCCGACTTCGAGTTCATCTCAAGGAGCGGGCTATCGGGGGCGAATACCTCGGCGGTAACATTGCCACGGTCAACGAAACGCGGATCCTCAATGGTTTCCGAGAAATCCTCGTTATAGAATGTATAGCCCCCGAGACAGTCGCTCATGTGCATATTTACCACTCGCCAGGGCGTCAACACCGTTTCCTTGTCCGGATTACGGAAAGTGGCGAAGATAGCGGCGATGCGCTCGATTCGTTCCTCGATAGAAAGGCGATCGGCAGCACGGGCCATCTGGCGGATGCGCTTGGCGGCGGCGGTGAAGATGTCGGGGTCGTAATACTTCTTGAAGGCGTTGAAACGTTGCTTGGTAACCCCTTTCGGCATAAATTCTCCCCACGACTGCGGGTCGACAAGTTGGGTGAAATTGTCGATAGTCAGTTCCTCGTCTTCGTTCTCGACCTTGGCACCATAAATCATCAACGGCATACGGATAGAGATACCACGAAGAATTGAGATGGCGTCCTCCTTGACTTTCTTCTTTTTCTTCAATTCTTCGAGGCGAGCCTTTTCTTCCTCGGTCAGCTCGCGTTTCTTTTTCTTTTCAAGCCGTTCCTTTTCCTCGTATTCCTCGTTGGTCAGTCCCTGATTGTTGACGGTGATGTCGTTGGTCTTACCCATCGCCTTTGTCTGACCGATAATGCCTTTCAGCTCGTCGAACTCCTGTATGTCAACGTCAGAGAGGCGCATCAGCTCGTCGTTGTAGAGGCAACCGTCTTCAAAACCGTGCTGAACAACGCGCTCGACATAAACACGTTTGAGCTGCTGGAGCATATGCTCGGTATTCAGCTGTTTCATCTGACTGCCCTCGATAGAGATTATCGGACAGAAATTCAGAAATTCGCCAAGTTGCCGACGGTCGGAGCCAGACTGCTTGCCCGCCTTGGTGGAAATCTTCGCGGTCTCGGCAAGCACTTTGAGAGTGCGGTCGGGTGCGAAGTCGAACACATAGCAGTCCTCCTTTACACGGCCATTGATAGTGGCCGGAGTCTGAACACGAAAGATAGTCTGCATATATGCCGAGGCGGCGGTGTTGAAACTGCCCGACAGCATAAACACACCGGTCCAAGGCTTGACACTCACGCCGGTAGTCAACCTGCCGCAAGATAGCGTGATTGTCCGTGTCTTGTCAGGGTCAGGGCCAATGGCTTTCTCTACCTTGCGCAGAGCCTCGTCGTTGGTTTCTTCTTCATCACCGTCCCCGGCCACGTTGACAATCTCGAACAGCCCGAACACGGGGTGATTGCGGAGCATGGCCGAAAGAGCTTTTGCCGACTTTACGCCCGGCACCATCCACAATGTATGACGGAAGATGTCGCGGTAGCGGTTGTTGGCAAAGGGGTACAGACTTTCCTCATCGTTCTTCGTAAGAAGATTGAGGAAATTTTCGACTTGCTTTTTGTGAACGAAGTCGCCATTATCGTTGGTGCGGAAGAACTCGCGGAAGTTAAAGGCGATGTCTTCGTCGGCAAATTCATTCATCAGCCTGCCGAGGTCGTATGTGTAAATATTCAATCGAGGAAGGCCTGCGTATGGATTATGGTCGCCGGGGTGAGTCAAGTCCCATGCGGCCTTGGCGCGTTGCTCCATCACATAATCCCAGGTATAGATCTCTTCTTCCTTGAAATCGTCAAGCAGGTTGAACGGTGTGCCGCTGAGGCGGAGCACCTTGGTTTTCTCTTTGGTAAGCTCGGCCATGACGGCTTTGCCGAGTTCGGTCTGCGTACCCTCGTGGGCTTCATCAACAATGATGAGATCCCACGGCGTCGAGAAAATATCGTTGTTTTTGTCGAAATTGCCGCCTACAAGTTCGGAGCCTCGGAGATCCTGCATCGAGGCGAAGTATATATAGCGACATTCCTCACGCCGTGCGCGACATTCAAGATTTACGAAAGAATCGCCATGGGTTCTGGAGCCATAGGCGTATTCGTCGTTATCGTAGAATATCTTTTGGAAATCCTCGAACCAGCCGGCATCGACCACCGGGCGGTGAGTGAGGATAAGCACGCGGCGGAACTGTGTCCATTTTTCTCGTTCCGCAAGTTGGCCACGCTCCTTGACAACCTGTAAGGCCGAGAGCGTTTTGCCAAAACGCATCTTTGCATTCCACAGCATCTGGTTGCCTTTCTTAAACTGCTTGAGAGTCTTGTCGATAGCCTCGCGTTGTTCAGGGCGGAACACAATTGGCGACTGCCCGTGCGTAAGTTCGCTGTTGCCGAGCGCCCTGCGGCCCTGTTTCGCGGCCGCGATTGCGCGGCGCGCCGTCTCAAGGTCACAGCAGAACCACTCGTTGGCACCGTTCACTCTGTCAAACACCTTGCGGCGGATGCCGCTGCGCAACAGTACATCATGCACCTCTTTGTCATTGACGGCAACAATCATGCCGGCGCGGGCGGCTACGGCTACCTCGGTATGCAGAAGTTCGTAAGTAATTCCGGCTGTGCGCGTGTACTGGTCAATTCTGGCTTTCGCCGCCCGGTTGAGCGCACTGCTGTTTGGGGGCAGTGTCAGGTTACCGTCGTCAAAGGTAGCCTCGCCGATTTTCACGCAGTCGCCATGCGCGGCATCGGGGATACGGAACACATATATCAGCTTTGCTTTTAAGTCAGAGAAATATTCCATGGCCGATTATTTGATTAGGTCGATGAACCGGATTTTTTGCTTTGCGTTAGGAGCGCCCCAGTCTTTGATAAGGGCGTATGTGCCGTTGTGGGCGCGGATATCGCCGTTCTTACATCCCCGGCATTGCGTGACGGTTTCAGTCTCGCCGAAAAGGTCAGTAACAACCGTACGGCGTTCGCCGCACGAATCGGGTATGACACCTTTCAGGCCGTCCATCTGCCAGATGTTCCATGATATAATGTAGGCGATATATTGCAGTGATTTGAGTTGCGGATCTCTGCCGAACTTAGCGCGGTAGTAGTCCAGGAAGGTATAGAGCAATGCTTTGCGGGCGAGAACCAGGCTGTCGCCCTGCCACTCAAAACCGTAAACGCTCATATAGGCTGACTGTGCCGCCTTGAGCCATTCGCCACTTGTGGTAGTGTTTTCACCGGCAACGCGAAGTTTGCGGTCGAGAAGTCCGATACGACGTTCCACCGGAATTGGCTCGCCTGTGACGGTGTCGTATCGGCTTACGAGATAGGGGGCCTCGCCGCAGGTAATTTCAAGGCGGTTTTCGGTTACATAATCGCGCCACGTTTTGCCTTCCGGGAAAACAACAGGCTCGGCATTGACAATCCACGAATGTGTGCCGTCGGGATTGTCAATTTCCGTGTTAAACACCCCCTCTCGCCCGAACCAGGCATTGTCAATAAGGTTGTTCTGCTTGTTGCAGATCCATGCGGGAGTGAATACCTCGGCCATCTCGCGGCTGCGCTGTTGCTGTTCGGTGCGACATTTGTATGCCCTCGGAACGATTATTCCGCTGAACTCACCTGAAATTGCATCTATGGTAATAGGATCTTTACAACCGTAACCTCTACCTCTTGAGGCATAACTGTCGGTAGCCCAGAAAATATTTTGTTGCGTAGTGTGATCTTTAAGCAGAAGTTCGAGAACTTCAGTATGCACCGGAGTTTCATAATCCAGACATAATGGCACACGAGAAGGCACCTCTTGCCCGTCAGGCAAAAAGTGTGTGCCATGCACAGACATACCTGCCACGTTCCTGCCCATAACCGGTCAGGATGCAGACCATGTCGCGCCAATAAGTATATGAAAGGGGCAAAATCGGTTCATTACTGAGTGACATCCGGTTAGTTACACAACTTGCGAATGCCACTGCCACTGATTCCGACAATAAAGAAAGCGCAGACGTTTTAAATGTCTACGCTGAGGTCGGGCATTAGCCCTAATTGTCGGATACCTGTACAGAGACAATAAACGCCCACGCTATGCGTGAGCATCCACTAATCTGTTCAGGCCTGTACTTTGAAATTTCCGACGTTCCAGCGTACATGAACAAATAGCAAACGCTAATATTTTGTAAGCCTCCGCCGAGGCTTTATGTCTTGTCAAACTGAGTCAACGGTGCAAAATTAGGAAATTAATCAATGCGATACAATTCCACGGCTCAAAAAAATATGGGTTTCACCGAAATGACGAAGAAATGGCGAAGGCGCCGGGTTCCGGGAGGGAACGGGGCGCCTTCAGGTGGGTCAGATGTCAGATGGGGGTCAGGCCTCGTACTTCTTGACGATGACGGTGGCGTTGTGGCCGCCGAAACCGAATGAGTTCGACAGGGCGGCGCGCACGGGGCGCTCCTGGGCCTTGTTGAAGGTGAAGTTGAGGGTGTAGTCGATCTCCTCGTCTTCATCGCCTTCCTCGTGGTTGATTGTGGGGGGAACGATGTCGTTGAGTACCGACTGGATCGAGAACATTGCCTCGAGGGCGCCGGTGGCGCCGAGCAGGTGGCCGGTCATCGATTTGGTCGACGAGATGTTGAGCTTGTGGGCGTGCTCGCCGAAGACATCGACGATGGCCTTTACCTCAGAGATGTCGCCGACGGGGGTAGATGTGCCGTGGACGTTGATGTAGTCGATGTCCTCGGGTTTCATGTTGGCGTCTTCGAGGGCGTTCTTCATCGAGAGGATCGCACCGAGACCTTCGGGATGTGTGGCCGTGAGGTGGTAGGCGTCGGCCGACATGCCACCGCCGGCGACTTCGGCGTAGATTTTTGCGCCGCGGGCCTTGGCGTGCTCGAGTTCCTCAAGGATGAGCACTACCGAACCCTCGCCCATCACGAAACCGTCGCGGCTCTTCGAGAAGGGGCGCGATGCGGTCTCGGGCGAGTCATTGCGGGTCGAAAGGGCGTGCATCGAGTTGAAACCGCCCACACCTGCGGGGTAGATGGCTGCTTCGGCGCCACCGGTCACCATGACGTCGGCTTTGCCGAGACGGATCAGGTTGAAGGCGTCGATGATGGCGTTGTTCGACGACGCGCATGCCGAAACCACGCCGTAGTTGGGGCCGTGGAAGGCATACTCCATCGAGATGTGACCCGATGCGATGTCGGCAATCATCTTGGGGATGAAGAAGGGGTTGTATTTGGGGCCGTTGGCTGCATTCATTGCATAATAGCCGGCTTCCTCCTCAAAAGTGTGGAGACCACCGATACCGGCGGCTACGATAACACCCACACGGTTGCGGTTGAGGTTCTCGTCTTTCTCGATGCCCGAATCCTCAACTGCCTGATGAGCTGCCACCATGGCATACTGCGCATAGAGGTCGAGCTGACGGAGTTTGCGGCGGTCGAAATGAGCTGACGCGTCGAATCCCTTCACCTCACAGGCAAACTGGGTTTTGAACAGCGATGCGTCGAAATGAGTGATGGGGCCTGCGCCGCTTACACCGTCGATGGCATTTTTCCATGTGGTTTCCACATCGTTGCCAATCGGGGTGAGGGCACCAAGTCCGGTTATAACTACTCTTTTAAGTTCCATATTATCCAATTATGTGACGTAAATGGCGCATTACAGGCTCATCAGGGCCAAATGCAAGAATTTGTATCGGACGGGGGAATACGTCAATAAAACAGCCCCCTAAAATTCCGAAAATAGCCCCGGACGACATAGCCGGGGCTTATTTCATGTTCAATTATGCAGGAGGGGAAACTCCCGATTAATTATTGAGCAGCTTCGATGTAAGCAATAGCGTCGCCAACAGTAGCGATACCCTCTGCCTTGTCATCGGGGATTGTGATGCCGAATTCCTTTTCGAACTCCATGATGAGCTCTACAGTGTCAAGGCTGTCAGCGCCAAGATCGGTGGTGAATGCAGCGGCGGGAGTTACCTGATTTTCATCTACGCCCAGTTTGTCAACGATGATTGCTTTTACACGAGATGCGATTTCTGACATGATAATAAGTTTTTTGTATTATGAATATTCTTGGTTTGAGGTGAAAATACCTAAGGATGAATCAGTCGGCAATTTTTCACGGCACAAAGTTACAAAAACTATTGGAATAAGTGGCAAAAATTGCTGAAAATTTTCCATAATAGTCCCCAGACGCCCCACAGCGGCGATTGCCCACATGTTATTAAACATGTTTTCAAGAGGATTAACGAACGACGGGGCATCCGTCGGGGAATAAAGTCACACCGGATAGGGGTATTTAATGTGGTGCAGGAACAATGGCGAACCGGGCATCGACGTGCCGGCGGCACACCGGTCGCGGCGTGCTATGACATCGGCGAATCCGGCCTCC
>USKE01000077.1 GCA_900555165.1 uncultured Porphyromonadaceae bacterium
GTTCGGCAATTCACCGGTGCCCAGTTGGTACGCGGTCGCTACATGTAGCGACCCTACAATGGATACCGGCACATTCGTGTATTCTGTCAGCCAATGCGTCCGGCTCTGTCAGGAGATGGAGCGGATTTCCATGATTGCCTCCTCGAACTTGTCGTTGGGTAGAATCGAGCGGTTTTTGGCGCGGGTCTTGTAGGTGTTTACGGTGTTGATGGAGTAGTTGAGGAATGTGGCAATCTTCGAGATCTCGTTGATGCCGAGGCGGATGAGGGCGAAGATGCGCATTTCGGGCGATAGCTGGCGCTCGCCGTTGTTGTCCTGGGCGGCGGGGTCTTCGGTCTCTCCGGCGGGGAAGAGACTCTTGTAACGTTCGATGAACGTGGGGAAAAGCCGCAGGAAAATAGTGTCGAATTCCCTGAGCATAACCTCTTTCTCTTTACGCAGGTCACTTTCGCGCAGAGTCATGGCCAGGTCGTCGTACTGGTGTGTCTTGAGCTTGCGCGACACCAGTTTGTAGAGTCCCTCGATTTTCTTAATGTATTCCGAGTGGGCATAGAAACTGTAGCCCAGATATTCATCTTTAATCTTTACACTCTCAGAAAGTTTCTGAAGGGTATTCTGCAGTTCGAGGTTCGATTCCTGCACGTTGCGGTTGGCGGCCTCAAGTGATTCGTTGGCCTCCTGTAGCTCTGCCGACCGCTGGGCGATAAGCCGGTTCGAGGCACTGAGTTTGCGGGCTACGCGGATGTAGAAGATGATGCCCACGATCAGCACCACGAGCATGAGCACAACGCCGCCGAGAGCCCACCACAGCGCACGGCGCTCGGTGTTTACCGAGTCGAAACGGTGCGACTCGATCAGCGGCAGCACAGTGGCGATCTCTGCCTTGCGGTGGGGCGCGTTGAAGAATTCGGCGTCCTCGAGTGCGACGTTTATGTATCTGTGGGCCAGGTTGTAGTTCCCTTGCTGGAACATGAGGTTGGCCAGGAAACGCAGTGATGTGGTCTCACGCTTGGCCGACTCGATGTCGAGCTTTCCCGACAGGGCTTTGTAATATACGGCGCCGTCTTCGTCAGAGCGTTCGTTATAGTAGTCGCCGAGGATGGAGGCAATCATCGCTTTCTCGTTGTTGTCGATGTCGTCGCGGTTCATAAGGCCGGTGAAGAGATCGATCTTCTCCTGCAGCTTTAGCGCGTCAAGAGTCTTGAACGACATGCAGTACATGGCCTTATAGTTGTCTTTTGGTAGCACGGCAATGACCGAATCGGCGTAAGCGTGGCTGGCGCGGGCATATTTGTCGTTGAAATTGTCGCACTGGGCCACCGATATGTCTGAATAAAGGCGCTGGCAGATGAAATAGAAATCACCCTTGGCCTGGTCTGAGACGTTGTCGAGCGACGTGTTGCGGGCGATTTCGAGCGCGTCGGGGAACGCGCCGGCCGACAGATAGCTGAATATATAGTCGCCGCGTGCGCGCACGATAAGCTCGGGGTCTCCGGTCTGTTCCGCCAGAGCCAGCTCGCGCTCCACCACGGCACGCGCCGAATCGCTCTGAAACGACCTGTACATGTTGAAGATCTCGTGGTTGAGCTGGGTGCGCATCGGCAGCTGGTCGGCCGGTATTGCAGCCAGCACACGCTTTACAGAGTCTATGCGCCAGGCGTGCGTGGTGAAATATGTGTCACGGCGGTCTACCACGTGGTTAAGTGCGCCGATGATTGAGTCGGTGTTGAATTTAACCTCGCCGGCAGAGGGCAAAGTGTTTAAGAACAGTAATATGACAGCCGTAATGAGCTTTCGTGCCATTTTTAGATGTTATGTTAGTCTGGCCCGGAATCCTAAGTGACGGATAAAAGGTGGCAGGCCTTCAAGACTGGTATAAGACTGGTCGCTACGAGGTGGCCGGAGGTCTTGATTCAGGTAAGATTATAATGGGGTGATATTGCCGCAAGGCGGGTTTATCGCATATTCTTGCGCCAAAGGTACAGAAAAAACGATAAATATGCAACATGTATCATGCATGCCGCCGGTATGTCTCAGTGTTTTTTTTGCGGACTGGGCGCCCTCAGGGCACCATGAGCTTTGCCGGTGCGTGGCCGGGTGCCGAAACGATGTATATTCCGGCACCTGTGGTTGCTTCGGGCGACTGCGCCGTGAGCGTGGCCACCTTCACGCCGGTGACTGAATGGATGTCGAGCGCCGTGCCCTCGGTCAGCCCGCGGGCCATGATGCCTGTTGCCGTGGCTGTTACGTCAGGGCGGGGGAGGGTGGGGGCGTCGATGGCCGTGTCGAGCGTGAAGTCGAAAGTGGCGGGGATTGTCGAAATCGGCGCCTCGGCGGTGCAGTTGGTGTAGGTGAGTCCCGAGCCGGTGCCCGATCCGCGCAGGCCCGGATAGAAATTGAACGCGCGGCCGTCGGCGCTCACGCCGTCGACATGG
Source organism: uncultured Porphyromonadaceae bacterium (assembly GCA_900555165.1). Lineage (GTDB taxonomy): Bacteria > Bacteroidota > Bacteroidia > Bacteroidales > Muribaculaceae > UBA7173. The sequence continues at coordinate 2,436 of USKE01000077.1, forward strand.
ATGTTTTCCATGGTGAGATTGTCTACGGCACGGCCGCTGTTCGACTGCACCCTTACCCCCTCGAAACGCGAGTCGTAAAGGTCGATGTTCCTGACCGTCACGTTCTTTACGGCATAGAAGTATCCGCCCATGACCCAGAGTGCCGGGTTGGCGTTGCCCCAGAAATCGCCCTGTATGCCGGTGGTCTGGCTGGTACAGCCGGCGCGGTATATCGAGATGTCTGAGAATTCCGTTTCCTCATCGCCGAAACCGGTGCCCTGGAATGTGCCGTTGATACGCGCGCCGCACTCCATGGCGTCGAAAATGGCTATGTGGTGCGCCTTGTTCCCCTGACCGCCGAAGAAACCGAGCGACGATGCGCGCCAGTTGTTTTCGGCAGTATTATAGGCATATTCATTGTTTTGGCTCCAGTTACCGGTGCTCCATACCGCCTGGTCGTCATCGCCGTTGTTGCGGAACGAACAGTGGCTCACCACCGCGCCCTGTGTGCCCGAGCAGAGGTTGATGCCGTCGGCATAGTTGTTGCGGAACCGGCAGTTGGTCACCCGCAGGTTGCGCGAGGCGTTGCCGTTGTAGTCGGCAATCCATGCCCCGCACTCGAAATGGCTCACGCGCACATTCTCAATTACGGAGTTTGTGCCCCATGAGCCTTCGAATCCTTTCCCGGCCTGGAATGACGGGTTGTTCTCGAAGTACCTCTGGTTGTTAAGGGTGTTCATTGTGAGGCCGCTGACCCCGCAGTTGTTGCTGCTGCTGTGTATACCGCGCCGGTTATATGTGCGGCGGTTTGTGGGTGATGCTGTGAAGTTCAGCACTGTGTGCCATAATCCTGCACCGACGATTCGTGTGCCGTCGTTCTTGATTTCGATGAATGAGGGCACGTTGTATGTGCCCGGACCGATATAGATGGTCTTGCCGCCGTTGTTGGTCACAAATACCGGGAGATTCGAGCCATCGCCGGTATATTCGACCTTATCGGTTGCTTCTATCTCATCGAAAGTCAATGGAGCGGCGGCCATTTCCGCCTCAACGAAATCAATGGTCATAGGGTCGGCCGAGTCATTGTCTTTTACCAGTCTCAGTGTATGGCCTGCCTTCACCGTAACCGGCAGGAGCACATCGGCCTCGTCAAAACGCATGCGGGCGAATTTGTCGGCCGACGGGGTGTTGTCGGGGTATTTCTCCGATACATTGGCCTTCACGGTGTATTGCCACGCCCAGTATGAGTCGAGTGTCACATCGGTGATTTTTGTGTCACCGTCATATATGGCCAGATTCTGTTGTGTACCGGTTCCTGTGACGTTATCGGGAATTGAGAACCGTATGGTCAGTGCGTTCGCGTCGGCATCAAGAGTCCATGCCACCGATTCTCCCTTATTATTTAAGGTGAGAGCCTGCAGATCCGATGCCTCTGATGCAAGCTGATCCTGCGAATATGGATCGGCCGAGATAAATGTGCCTCCGTCTGGCGAACACATGCCGGGCTGCGCCTCGTATCTCAGGTATGGGCGGTCGTAATAACCCCGTTCGAGGGCATCGGTCGGAAAGGTATATGACTGCGCCTGGGCCGCCACGGCGGTCATGACTGCGGTAACGAAAAATGCTGATTTTTTCATGGTCTGAGTATTGATGCGGCACAAAATTATAAAATATAGTGAAACAGTGCCCCGTATCGCGGCTCAATATAATGATGTTTAAATGATATTTTTGTGTAATTTGCTTGTAATGAATATGATACGTTGACCGAGAGAGTGACTGAATATAGTCAGATATATATAATGTTATTGAAGGAAAAGGGCCAAAACCGCCTCAGACAGCGGTTATATTTTTTCTGCGTCTATAACCATTAACTCTCAAAGAATCAGTGATATTTTAAATTTTGCTCATCTTTTCAGCTATATTTCGTTAATAAAGCTTTACAAGGGGGGTGCCCGCATGCTAATTTTGCCACCGTAATCACCGCACAAGCCGTGAAAACACAATCGAGACAAACAAATTCCAACACAAATTTATCACACCTAAATCTTTCACACTGATGAAAAAGTTTACTCTTTTCGCAGCCACAGCGCTCGCAGCCGCAACCGTAGCATCTGCCGCTACAATCGGTAACCCCGCAGATCCCGCACACGAAGGCCAGTATATAGTAGCATACGACCTCGCCAACGGCAAGTGGTGCGAAGCCAACCCTGAAATCGACGAGACCTTCGTTTTCGCCATCGACTTCACCGGCACAGGTCTTGAAGACGCCATGAAGACCATCCCCTCGCCCAACCGCAAGAATATCCTGGGCCGCAGCGGTGCGTTCGACATCTTCAACCAGAACAACCTCAACGCCGACGACGAAACAGCAACCGCCAAGGCTGACGGCCGTCTGTTCCCCATCGACCGCGACAAGAACATCTACGGCATGACCACCAACCTCTTCCAGCTCATGGTAAGCCGTACGTCAGACATGGCTTTCGGCCCTGACGCCAACTTCGAGCACTATGCAGTGTGCACCGAAGGCACCACATTCCAGTTCGGTGACAATGTGTTCGCTTTCGGCTGGGATGCCACCAACCCCGGCGCAGAATGGTGGGATGGCGTCGGCGCTCCCGTGCAGGATGTGCTTGTATGGACAATGGCTCCCTATACCGGGACCAAGACCGGTACGGAATTCTCCTGGGGCGAGCTCCACGGTGCTGACACCGAGTGCGCCCTTCCCGGCCTCGACCTGGGTGCCTGGAACAGCATGGTAGCCAACTGGGGCGGCTACGCTCTTCCCTCAGACTATGCCGGCCTCGCCGCCATCGAGACCGTTGCCTCTGACCTCAACGCCGAGGTTGTAGCTACCGAATACTTCGACATCATGGGCCGCCGCGTCAACGGTGTTCTCGAGAACGGTGTAACAATCCGTCGCGAGATGCTTGCCAACGGCAAGACCAACGTAACCAAGCTCGCCCGCTGAACATAAACTCTTACAAGATGCCGTGGGGCGGTTTGCTCCGCGCCCACGGCATCTTTTAAACACTACCGTTCATACGTTCGTATTCATACACTATAGCGGCAGATTCATCGAAAAACAATTTACAGGGCTTCGACCCTGACATGCATAAGGTTAGTAAGTTACACGTTATTATTGTCTTTTCTTATTCTGATACCACTCCTCTCTCTCAAGCCATACTCGGCGGGGAGCGTTCCCGCGAGTGTCTCTTTCTCCACAGGTTTCCGATAGTTTTCATATATGCTCCTCGCCCGGGGCGTACATAACCGGGCTTTCCCGTGTTTATCCAGCCGGTCTGCGTGCCGGCGAGCGCGGGCTGTAAAAATCTTTCTGAATCACCAATCAACCCCCATCTCTCTTTAATCCCGATAATAATTCCCGATGAAAAAACCGGTTAGCAAACTTTCCTTCACCAAAGCCGCAATGGCCGCTTTGGCAATGTCGGCACCTGCGATGGTGCTGGCTCAGGACGGTACCCTCACGGGCACAGTGGTCGACGATCAGGGCGAGCCTCTGATCGGCGCCGTCGTGCAGGTCGTGGGCACTTCCAAGGCCGTCACCACTGACATCGACGGTCACTTCACAATCTCGGCTCCCGCCGGCAAGACACTCAAGGTATCGTATGTCGGCTATGATCCCGCCTCGATGAAGATTTCGGCCGGCAAGACCGTATATGACTTCAAGCTCGACTCTGACGCCACAAAGGCGCTTGACGAGGTGGTCGTCGTAGGTTACGGCACGCAGAAAAAAAGCGAGGTCACAGGCTCGATCTCGTCAGTCAAGGCCGACGCCATCAAAGACTTTTCGGTAAACTCGGTTGCCGACGCCCTGGGCGGCATGACAGCCGGTGTGGCCGTGACAAAATCGACAGGCTCGCCCGGTGAGGCTCCCGACATCATTATCCGCGGTGCCGCGTCGGTAAACGGCATGGCTCCGCTTTATATCGTTGACGGCGTGAAACAGTCAACCGGCTTTGACTTCAACATGCGCGACATCGAGTCGATCGAGGTGCTCAAGGATGCCGGTTCATGCGCCATCTACGGTGCAGAGGCCGCCGGCGGCGTTATCCTCGTTACCACCAAGCGCGGTTCGGCAGGCAAACCCTCGCTCAACGTGACCGCCCGCTACGGTTTCCGCAAGATAGACAACAAGATCAAACTCATGAACCGCGACCAGTTCATAGCCGCCAAGGCTCTGATGGGTGTCGACATCCTCGGTTCGGAAGGCGTGGAGTCGGCAGCTGAACTTCCCGATGTGGACTGGATGGATGTGATGTACGACACCGGCCACGAGCAGGAGTACAATCTGGCTCTCACCGGCGGCAACGACAAGCTGCGCTACTTCGTGTCGGGCGGTTTCTATAACGAGAAAGGTACGTATATCGACTCGTCAGTCGACCGTTTCTCGCTCCGCACCAACGTCGATTACAACATATCCAAGGTGTTCCAGATGGGATCGTCGATTTACGGCTCGATCGTCAACAAGAACCCCACCAAGATCTATTCGATCTATACCAATGCCATCCCCTTCCGCACCGTGCCTACGATGGAGCCGGTCGACGAGGACGGCAACTTCTCGCAGACTCCGTTCTATCTCAACGGTCCCAACCTTTACGGCAACGAGCTGACCTACCATTACAAGGGGCGTGAGTACAACGTGAACGCGCTACTCTATCTGAACATCAACATCATGCCCTGGCTTACGTTCCGTGTCAACGGCGCCGCCAAAATCGGCTCGTTCAACTCACGGGTGTTCTCTGAGGAATTCAACTTCCGCGCCGTGCAGGAAAGTGCCTATTTTCAGTCCAAGGCCGGAACATCGCAGGACCTCACCTACAATGCCACACTTACTTTCGACCGCACTTTCAATGGAAAATGGGGCGTGAAAGCCATGATCGGTACCGAGGCTACGGCCGCCGAGTCATATTCCAACGAGATTCGTGCCATCGACTTCCCCGTCGACCAGGTATGGTCGGTCAACCTTTCGTCGAATACAGCCAAAGAGGCCAGGGATTATCCTTACAAAGGGCGTGCCCTGTCTTTCTTCGGCCGTGTGAACCTCAGCTACGACAACCGCTACTATCTGACCGCCAATATCCGCCGCGACGGTTCTGACCGTTTCGGCAAGAATCACCGCTGGGGCACCTTCCCCTCGGTGAACGTGATGTGGCGCCTGGGTCAGGAGAAATTCATCAAAGACAACTTCGAGTGGATTACCGATGCCAAAATCCGCGGTTCGTACGGTATCCTCGGTAACGACGGCATCGGCCAGTTCCTCTATACCCGTGCGTACGTCGGCGACCAGATTCTCTATAACTACGGTGGTACCAACGAAGTTTCGGGCTGGGCCAACTATAAGGTGCCCAACCAGGACATCAAATGGGAAGAGGTGCATCAGGGTGATTTCGGTATCGACCTGAGTTTCCTCAACAACAAGCTCAACGTCACTTACGACTACTATAACCGTCAGACGCACGACATGCTCTACTGGAAAGTCGTGCCCTTCGCATCCGGTATCAACTATTATCACGAGGGTGCCACCAACACCATGCCCATCAACATCGGCAAGGTGTCGAATATCGGCCATGAGATCACCATCAGCTGGCAGCAGCGTCTCGGTGACTTCCATTACAATGTGGGTTTCAACGCATCGTTCAACAAGAACGAGGTCAAGCAGATCGGTACGGAGGGTGCTGCCCCGCTGGTATCGCCCGACGGTATCAACCGCACCGAAAACGGCCGCTCGATGTCTGAGATATACGGTTACAAGGCTGTCGGCATCTTCCAGACACAGGAGCAGGTTGACGCCTACAATGCCAAGGCCCAGGAGGCCGGACGTCCCTACTACTGGCAGCAGAATACCGGTGTCGGCGACATTATCTTCGATGACATGGGTCAAGGCTATGTCGATGAGAACTGCAAGGACTACATCGGCAATCCCTGGCCGAAGATGACATACGGTATCAACCTGGCCGCACAGTGGCGCGGTTTCGACCTCTCGGCCGTATTCCAGGGCGCAGCAGGTTTTGACATCTACAACGCGGTCAAAGGCTATACCCAGACGTTCGCCACCGACGGCAACACTACAATGGACATCTACAAAAACTCGTTCTTCGGCGACAACGGCCTCACCGACCAGCCCCGCTGCGGTATGATAAACGACTCAGGCGCATGGGTAGGCGACCCCTCGAAGAACTACGGCACCATCAGCTCGTTCTGGGTAGAGAAGGGCGATTACCTCAAGTGCAAGAATCTTGTAGTGGGCTACACAATTCCCCAGCGTCTCACCAAGAAAGCGTATATCAACAAAGTCCGCGTGTATTTCACGGCATCGAATCTGTTCACCATCACGAAATACTCGGGAATCGATCCTGAAATCGGCGGTACCTCGACCCAGGCCTCGAACCTGGCGGGCACATCGATGACTGCACGCGGCGTTGATACCTACAACCGCTACATCCCCTCGCGGCTCTATTCTTTCGGCCTCGACATCACATTCTAACCACCATTCTCAGAATCCATGAAAAGTTTCTTAAAATATATGGCGGGGGGCGCTCTCCCCCCCAGGGGGGGGGTCTGGGCGTT
>USKE01000078.1 GCA_900555165.1 uncultured Porphyromonadaceae bacterium
GCAGCCGCAGCCTTCGCCACAGCCGCAACCGTCGTGGGCACCGTCGCCGCAGTCGCCGTCACAGCCGCAGCCCTCGCCGCAGCCGCAACCGCCCTGCGGGCGCAGTTCGGCCTCGGTGGCGTCGCGCACGGCAAGCACCTTGCCGTCGAAACGCACGTTCTTGCCGGCCAGCGGGTGGTTGAAATCCATTTTCACATGGGTGTCGGTGACCTCTTTCACCAGGCCGTTGATGCGGAACCCGTCGGCGGTCATCATCGGCACCAGGGCGCCGGGCTTGATGACTTCGTCGTCAAACTTGTCATCGACCAGGAATATCTCTTTGTCGAGGGTCACTACCTGTTCGGGATCGTATGGGCCGAAAGCCTCGTCGGCAGTGGCGTTGACATTGAAGGCATCGCCGGCCGAAAGGCCGTCGATGGCCTTTTCGAGCGGCACGATGACACCGCGTGTCACGCCGAACACCAGTTTCTCGGGGTCTTTGGCATCGGTCTGGTGCACGAGTGTTTCCTTACCGTCGGCATCGACAGCATAGAGGTCGTAGCCGAGTTCAACATATTTTCCGGGTGTTATCTTTTCCATAATAAAACTTTTTTTAGCGGGTTATAGCCGCGCTGAAGCGCGTGAGCGGGAACAGACCGCCATGCCGGGGCACGGCCGGGGGGAACCGCCGGGGTACTGCCGGGGGAAACCTGGCGGGGCACAAGCCTGCGTGCAAAAGAGAGGCCGGGAACCATGCCGGGGCAAAGCGCCAGGCGGGGCCGGTCTGGTTATCGGCTCAGCTGAGCCGATAACGGAACCGAGGCGCCGGTCAGTTTTTGACGGGCGGGTAGTCGAGGGTGTAGTGGAGGCCGCGTGACTCCTTGCGTTCGCGGGCCTGGCGCATGATCAGGTAGCCGACGTTGATGATGTTGCGCAGCTCGCAGATCTCGCGCGACGCCTTCGAGCACTTGAAAAGTTTCTCGGTCTCCTCGTAGAGGATGTCGAGGCGGTTCCAGGCACGGTCGAGTCTGAGGTCAGACCTCACTATACCAACGTAGGCGCCCATGATTTGGTTTACCTCGCGCATCGACTGTGTGATGAGCACCATCTCCTCGGGGTGCGAGGTGCCCTCGTCGTTCCACTGCGGCACATCGGTGCGCAGGTCGATATGTTTCACCTCCTCGCGGGCATGGCGTGCGGCGCGGTCGGCATATACCACTGCCTCGATGAGCGAGTTCGAGGCCAGACGGTTGCCGCCGTGCAGTCCGGTGCACGAGCACTCGCCCACGGCATAAAGGTGCTTTATCGATGACTCGCCGTTGGTGTCGACCTTTATGCCGCCGCAGAGGTAGTGGGCGGCCGGAGCCACGGGTATGTAGTCTTTCGTTATGTCGATGCCGAGCGAAAGGCACTTCTGATAGATGTTGGGGAAGTGATGACGTGTCTCGTCGGGGTCCTTGTGGGTGACATCGAGGTAGACATGGTCTTCGCCGGTGAGTTTCATCTCCGAGTCGATGGCACGTGCCACCACATCGCGCGGAGCAAGTTCCAGACGCTCGTCATAGCGGCTCATGAACCGCTCGCCCGACTTGTTGCGCAGTATGGCACCGTAGCCGCGCATGGCCTCGGTGATGAGGAACGAGGGACGGTCGCCGGGGTGGAACAGTGCCGTGGGGTGGAACTGTATGAACTCCATATCCTTGACCGTGCCTTTGGCGCGGTAGACCATGGCGATGCCGTCGCCGGTGGCGACCAGGGGGTTGGTGGTGGTCTGGTAGACGGCGCCGCAACCGCCGGTGGCCATGAGCGTCACTTTCGACAGGAAGGTGTCGACGCTGCCGTCGGGGGTCAGCACATACGCGCCGTAGCAGGTGATGTCGGGCGTGCGACGTGTGACAATCTTGCCGAGGTGGTGCTGTGTGATGATCTCGATGGCGAAATGGTTCTCGAAGACATCGATGTCATTGTGGGCCTGCACGGCACGGATAAGACTCTCCTGAATCTCGTAGCCGGTGTTGTCGGCATGATGGAGGATGCGGAACTCCGAGTGGCCCCCTTCGCGGTGCAGGTCGAAATCGCCGTTCTCCTTCTTGTCGAACTCGACGCCCCACCCTATCAGTTCCCTGATCTGGGCCGGCGCTCCGGTCACGACCGTGCGGACGGCCTCGGGATCCGAGAGCCAGTCGCCGGCCACCATCGTGTCGTGTATATGCTTGTCGAAGTCATCGACAGCGAGATTAGTTACCGAAGCGACGCCACCCTGTGCCAGGGCGGTGTTGGCCTCATGAAGACTGGTCTTGCAGATCAAGGCCACACGGGCGCCATTTCCGGCCACCTTGAGTGCGAAACTCATGCCGGCTATGCCGCTGCCGATTACCAGATAGTCATACTCTCGTACCATCTCGGCGCTGTATTGTTTAAGGTTATAATTATTTTTTGCGGATTATTCGGCGAGGCAGGCATCCAGTTTGGCGGCGAGCGCCTCGCGGTCAAGATGCTGGCCGATGAACACCAGCTTTATCATGCGGTCGCCGTAGACCTCGTCCCAGTCATGCATGAAACGCGGATCCTGCTGCATGAGCATCATCAGGTCTTCTTCGGGGGCAGTGGCGTACCACTGGCCGGCCTGGGCGAGATTTTTCTGGCGCCCGGCCTGCTCGAAAAGCACCGACATATCGCGGTTGTTCGAGAAATATACCACCCCCTTGCAGCGGATTACGTTCGCGGGCCAGTCATGGGCGGCGAACTCGTCGAATTTCCAGAAATCGAACGGCGCGCGACGGTAGTAGATCCAGGTGTCTATGCCATATTCGGCGCCGTGATCGTGGCCGTGGCCGTGATGGTGGCCGCAGTGGCACACGCCATGTTCGTGATCGCAGTGCGAGTGGTCTTCGGCATCGTGGGCATGCTCATGTTCGTGGGCATGATCTTCGTGGGCATGGTCGTGGGGGTGGCGGGCGCGGGGCTCGTCGGCAGCGGTCATGTCGGTCTCGATGCCGCGGATCCAGCCGGCGGCGCCTGAATCGCGCTGATAATTGAAGAGACCGGTGTCGAGGAGGTCGTTCAGCGGCACGTCGCAGTAGTCACATTCTACAATGCGGGCCGAGGGGTTCAGACGCTCGATGACGCGGCGCACACGCGCCAGCTCGTCGGCGCTCACCTCAGACGCCTTGTTCAGCAGCACGATGTTGCAAAACTCTATCTGCTCGATCACCAGGCGCCCCAGATCCTCGGGATTCGCGTTGGTGCCGAGCGTGTCGCCACACCCGAACTCGTCGCGCAGACGCAGGGCGTCGACCACCGACACTATGGCGTCGAGGCGCGGCACACCGTGGGCCACATATTCTTCACCCATCGAGGGGATGGAGCAGATTGTGCGGGCTATCGGCTCGGGCTCGCAGATACCCGAGGCCTCGATCACGATGTAGTCGAAACGATTCTGGGCGAGGATTCCCTCGATCTGGTCCACGAGATCCATGGCGAGCGAACAGCAGATGCAGCCGTTCTGCAGCGCCACCAGCGAATCATCCTGTCCGCTGACGACACCCCCGCGGGCTATGAGGTCGGCGTCGATGTTCACCTCGCCGATATCGTTCACAATGACGGCAAAGCGTATCCCCTGCCGGTTGTTGAGTATATGGTTGAGCAGAGTGGTCTTGCCGCTGCCGAGATAGCCCGTGAGCAGCAGAACCGGTGTAATTTTCGTTGACATGTCTTATTTGTAGTTCTCGGCCTGGCGGCGTATATCCTCGAAAATGCGTGCGTCGGCCTCGGAAAGAGCCTTGCCGCGACGCGCCATCATGCGTGAGGCCGTGCTGAAAAATTTCTCCATCGGCTGGTCGGTGAAACCCTGTGCGCCACCCTCGCTGAACGAGGCGATGAAGTTGCGCGGGAAACCCGACCCGTGTATGTTCACACCCACGCCCACAACCGTGGCGGTGTTGAACATGGTGTTTATGCCGGCCTTCGAGTGGTCGGCCATGATGAGTCCGCAGAACTGCAGACCCGTGCGCAGGAAACGGTGGGCCGGATAGTTCCACAGCTTGATTTCGGTATAGTCGTTCTTGAGGTTCGAGGCCACGCACCCTGCGCCGAGGTTGCACCACTCGCCCACTACGGCGTTGCCCAGGAACCCGTCGTGCGCCTTGTTCGAATAGCCGAACATGACCACATTGTTGAGCTCGCCGCCGACCTTGCACCAGGGCCCGATGGTAGTGCCCGGATAAATGCGGGTGCCCATGTTCACCGTGGCGTGCTCGCACAGCGCGATAGGGCCGCGCAGGCAGCTACCCTCCATAATCTCGACATCGCGGCCCACATAGATGGGGCCGTGCAGGGCATTGAGCACCACACCCTCGACCACGGCGCCGCTCTCTATGAAGATGAGTTCGGGGTCGCCGATAACGGTGTTGCTGCGCGGTATCGACTGACCCTCGCGACCGTATGTCATGCGCTCGAAATCATCCTCGATGCGGCGGCCGTTCCCCATGAACACATCGTAGAGCCACGATATGGTGTCGACCTTCCCTTCATACATGGTGGCCGATTCGGGCACAGTGTCGATAATCGCCTCAAGGCCGGCACGCGAGTCTTTCACGGCCACAAGCACCCGCTCGCCTTTGGCATTATGGGCCGCAAGGGCCTCCCCTTCGCCAAGAGCGGCCACGGCGGCCGCCAGATCGGCGTCGGGTATCACGTTCGATGCAACAAATACAGAGACCGGCGCCTCGGACATCGGGAACTTCTCGGCGAGATAACCGGCGGTCAGATACGAATAGCGGCCGGGCAGAAAGGCCTCCCATTTCTGGCGTATGGTAGTGGCTCCCACCAGAAAATCGGCCACCGGGCGTGTATAAGAGAGGGGCAATAGATTCTGACGCACAGAGGGCACGTCAAACAATATGATATTGTTTTCCATAAAACGCTTTCCTTTTAGCGCCGGAAGAGATTCCGGCATAGTTGAAACATCTGATGTGACTGCGGCGGTTCATCGCCGGGCCATAAATTCAAGCAAAAATACCCATTTTCTGTTTTATCCCCAAATTTCTCTCTGATAATTCATCAAAAATGGCTAAATTTGTAGGCAGAGGGCGCCCACCCGCGCGCCCCGCCACGTGAAACGTGACACATGTCTGAAATGGAAGAAAACTATATCGTATCGGCAAGGAAATACCGCCCGTCGACATTCTCGTCGGTCGTGGGCCAGAAAGCGCTCACCGCTACCCTGCGCAACGCCATCGCCACCGACCACCTGGCGCACGCCTATCTGTTCTGCGGCGGCCGCGGCGTGGGCAAGACCTCGTGCGCGCGTATTTTCGCCAAGACCATAAACTGCGAGCACCGCACCCCCGAGGGGGACCCGTGCAACGAGTGCCCCTCGTGCCGCGCCTTCAACGAGAACCGCTCGCTGAACATCATCGAGCTTGACGCGGCGTCGAACAACTCGGTCGACGACATCCGCTCGCTCGTAGACCAGGTGCAGATTCCCCCTTCCGACGGCCGCTACCGCGTGTTCATCGTCGACGAGGTGCACATGCTTTCGGCGGCGGCCTTCAACGCCTTCCTGAAGACACTCGAGGAACCCCCCTCGTATGTCATCTTCATCCTGGCCACCACCGAGAAACACAAGATCATCCCCACCATACTGTCGCGATGCCAGATTTACGACTTCAGCCGCATCACCATCGCCGACATGATAGACCACCTGGAATATGTGGCCTCGCACGAGGGGATTACCACCGAACGCGCCGCCCTGAACGTAATAGCCCGCAAGGCCGACGGCGCCATGCGCGACGCCCTATCGATCTTCGACCAGGTGGCCGCCTCGTCGCGCGGCAACATCACCTACCGCTCGACCATCGAGAACCTGAACGTGCTCGACTCGCAATATTATTCGCGGCTGGTCGAGGCATTCATGGCCGGGAACGTGCCCGATGCACTGCTTATATACAAGGAGGTTCGCGACCGCGGCTTTGACTCGCAGTTCTTCGTGAACGGTCTGGCCGGATACCTGCGCGACCTCATGGTGGCGCGCGACGCCAAAACGCAAACACTGCTCGACACCGATGACGAAGAGCGCCGCATGATGGCCGAACAGGGAGCGAAACTGCCGCCCGAGTTCTACTACGCCGCGATGAGCCTGTGCAACGAGGCCGACATGGCCTACCGCCAGGCATCGTCAAAGACACTGCTTGTGGAGCTGCTGCTCATCAGACTGTGCCAACAAAACGGCCCCTCCCCCACCTCTGAGGCCGACGGGGAGGGGCGGAAACTGCGCCCCATAGAGAGCGCCAGGCCCACCGTATCCGCACAGTCCCCGCAACCGGCCTGTTCGGCCCACCCCCCGCGCGGCAAGCCGCACGCCCGCAACAGACCCCGCCATCGCTTGGCGCCCGCACCGCGATGCCCGCACAGACCGTGCCGCCGACGGCGGCTCAGGCACCCGCACGCCCAGTGTTTACTACCCCGGCACCCGCACAGGGCACACCTGCGGCCGCCACGCGGCCACGCGCAAGGTCATCGAAACATGTGTCGCTGCGCTCGGCATTCGAGGAGAAGGCCGACAACAGCGCCGCATCGGCCACAGTGACAGAGGCGGGAGCTGGGTGCCCCCCCCGCGCAACCGCAACCCTTAACCCGCCGAGGAGGTGGGCGCGCTGTGGGAATCGTATGCCGCCGCCAGGCCCACACTGCACCTGCTGGTGAACACCATGCGCCAGAGCCAGCCGTCGCTCGGCTCTGACACGCCGGAGAACCTCACCGTCTGCGTGGAGAACCAGGCGCAGGTCGACGTGCTCACCGGCGAGTTCCCCACCCTGCTGCCGCACCTGCGGTCGGGGCTGGGCAACGACTTCATCACCATCAGCGTAACCATAAACGAAGGCGCCTCGATGCCCACGGCCTGGAGCGACCGCGAGTTGCTGGCCCATATCGTCGACGCGCACCCCTATGCGGCAGATTTCCTGAGGGCGTTCAAGTTTACGCTGTGAGACGGGTGAGCGGGTGAATGTGATGTATGTAACGGATGTGATTTATGTGGCGGATGCGACCCTGATGAAATTACAGGAGTTAAGCTAAAACGCGGGGGTATTTTGCGGTTGATAAAAAAATTAACCAAAATTCAATCAAAAAAATTTGGTTTTGGCGTGTGTTTATTGTATTTTCGTGGAGATTTCAGACCGGCACGCAGGTCTGATCCTGTAACTGCCACTGACCTGACAATAGTCTTCAACAAAAATACTAACATAATACCATAAACCTTAATGAGTTACCTGAAGTTCGACAAGAGCTTGATGATCAATCTCGAGCAGTCGTTGCCAAAGGAGATGCTGCGCACTAACCAAAGCGGCGCATATCACTGCACGACTGTGGTCGACTGCAACACCCGCAAACAACATGGCCTGCTGGTCGTGCCTCTCGGCGACGAGGAATACCGCCCGCATGTGTTGCTGTCGTCGCTCGACGAGACCGTCATCCAGCACGGTGCCGCGTTCAACCTGGGTCTCCACCGCTACCAGGGCGGCGTCTACAGCCCCAACGGACAGAAATACATCCGCGAATTCGACTGCGAGTCGGTGCCCCGCACCACATACCGCGTCGGGGGTGTCATCCTCACCAAAGAGAAAATCTTTATCCAGAACGAAAACCGCATACTGATCCGCTACACGCTGGTAGAGGCTCATTCGCCCACGACGCTACAGTTCAGGCCGTTCCTGGCGTTCCGCGATGTGCACGCCCTGTGCATAGCCAACGACCGCATAAACACCGAATGCACCCCGGTGGCCAACGGCATAGCCTGCTGCCTTTACGAAGGGTATCCCACCCTTTACATGCAGCTGACCCGCAAGCCCGAGTTCGTGTATGAACCCCACTGGTACAACAACATCGAGTATGTGAAGGATATGGACCGCGGCGTTCCCTATACCGAAGACCTCTGGGTGCCCGGTTACTTCCAGGTAAACATCAAGAAAGGTGAGTCGATTATCTTCTCGGCCGGACTGTCGGAGGTGTCGACACGCTCGCTGCCCAAGATGTACGAGGCCGAAATAGCAGCCCGCACACCGCGCAGCTCGTTCTACAACTGCCTGAAGAACTCGGCAAAGCAGCTCTACCTGAAACAGGGCGACAAGGAATACATGCTCTCGGGCTACCCCTGGGGCAAGGTGCTGGCCCGCAACACATTCATGTCGCTGCCCGGCAACACCATCGCCATCAACCACCGCGGCGACTTCGAGCAGATCATGGCCACAGCCATCGAGGTGCTTGAGAAATACATGAACACGCTCGAACCCTCGCAGAAAATCGGTGGCATCGACGCCCCCGATATCCCGATGTGGGCTATCTGGGCAATTCAGCAATACGCCAAGAACTACGGCATGGCCGACGCCGCCGAACGCTACCTGCAGATTGTGACACGCCTGCTTGATTTCGTTCTCGACGGCAAGCACCCTCGCCTGTTCGTCGAGCCGGACGGTCTGCTTGCCACCGACGGCTCGATGACACCCGCGTCGTGGATGAACTCGGTGTGGGACGGCCGCCCCGTGGTGCCCCGCTCTGGGAAACTCGTGGAGCTGAACGCACTGTGGTACAACGCCCTGATGTTCGGCGCCGAGCTTATGAAACAGAACCCCGCCGAAGAGTCGCGCGCCGAGGTATGGATCGAAGCTGCACTGGAAGAAGGAATTGAAATTCATGAACCGGATAGTTTAGACAATTATTCAGGGCAATTTAAACTAAGGATTCCCCGGAGTTTGCACAGATCTCTGGCAGAGCATTCTAAAAGGGAGGGAATCAGCATGAATCAGTATTGCGTATACCTTCTTTCTAAAAATGATGCGGTGTACTCAAAATAATGGTTGCGGAATAGTTTTAGTACCGCTATAATGGAGTGGCAACATATTGGCAACAGAGAATCAGTGAGCCAGAATAATATATGTAACAG
>USKE01000079.1 GCA_900555165.1 uncultured Porphyromonadaceae bacterium
ATGTAGCGACCGCCACCGAACAGAATCAGCAAAACTTTGAGATTCAATTGGCAAGCGGTCGCTACATGTAGCGACCCTACAATGAAATGCCTTCAGGCAGGGAATCAATGGAGCAGGCGCCCGGTGGCGGTGACGCCGAGGGCCGAGGTGTAGCGCACGATGTACATGCCGCGGGCCCAAGACGAAACGTTTATGACAGCCTCTGCATCGACGGGCATTGACATGACGCGTGTGCCGGCGAGGTCATAGACGGTGATGGTGCCTGTGCCCTCGACCGTGATGCGCGCCCAGTCTGCGGCCGGGTTGGGTGCGATGCCGAGAGTGGCGTTGCCGTAGGTGACGATGCCGATGCCGGTGGGGTCGCCCGAGCCTGAGTCGCAGTTGTTGCCTACGGTGTACTCGATGTCGCGGGTCACGGCCAGTCCGCCGGTGAAGGCTATCTTGACGCGGAACTTGATGACGTCACCCTTGCTGTAGCCGGTCAGGTCAGTGTAATATGAGCCGTTGGCGCCGGCTGTCATCCCGGTTTCGGCGAATCCGTTTGTGACATTGTGCAGCCAGGGGCCGTCAAGAGCGTTATATGATCCTGCGAACAAGGCTGTGACACGCACGGCGCCGTTGTCGAGTGTCTGGCATGCCACGGTGTAGTCACCGTTGAAGGCTCCCTCGAAAGCCTCGGTACCGGTGGTTACGCAGTCGCCCTGGAAAGGCACGTCGGGGTTCTCAGGACCCGGATCAACCGTGCCGCTGTTGGCGTTGTGGAAATATACGTTGGCCACATAGCCGGTAGAGTTGCCCCCCTTGTCGAATTTGATCTGGAAGATTTTGCCCATCGGGGTGGCATAGGCGGCTTCCTGTGCCGAGAGGGCAGCGGTGTATTCGTTCGAGAAGTGTGTCAGGGGAACGTCGTAGCTGTTCCACTCATTCTGGCGCGGTGAGGCGGTGTAGTGGGTCTCGGCCTCGACGGCACTCGACTTGCGGTCACGGGCTATCGGGGTGAACGAGAGGGTGGTGCCGTCGGGGGTCCAGTAGTCGACGTGCATATGGGTGTAGCCCGAGAGGTCAATGTCGCTCTCAAGCTCTATGCCCATATAGTTGAATTTCGAGAACTTGTAGACCTTCTTGCCGTCGATTGAGATGGTCTCGGCCTGGGTGGTCTGTTCCCAGCTGCCGAAATGCGACGTCACGGCGTCGGGGTAGGCGTGGCTGTAGACCGACACTACTTTGTCTTTGTCGTGCACGGGGTCAGGCACGGTCGTCGGGGCGCCGGCCGAGGGATCGGGGTCTACCGTCTTGTCGGTGACGGTGACAGTGACGGTTCCGGAAGTGGCGGTGCGGCCGTCAGAGAGGGTCATCACCGCCTTTAGGGCGTATGTGCCGGCTGCTGCGGCGTTCCAGGTGCAGGTGAACGGCGCGGCCTCACGGGTGCCGACAACGGCGTCGCCCACCAGGAAGTCGACTTTGCTGACTGTGACATAGGCAGGCACGGTGGTGCCTGCGACGAGGGTGACATCTGTGCCGGTGGTTACGTCTGTGGAGCTTGCCGAAAGGGTCACGCGCGGCTCGACGGGCGTGGGATCGGGATCTACGGTCTGGCCGTCGCAGTTGTTGCCCACAACGTAAGCGCAGTCGTCGGCGGTGGCGGTGTTGCCGTCATATCTGAGTTCGATGCGGAATTTGATGACGGTGGAGATAGCCTCGTTGAAGGTGCATGTCCAGACGCCGTCAGAGTTGCGGGTCATCGGTGTGGTCTGCCCCGAGTCTTTGTTGACGAACGTGACAGTGGGGTTGCTGTACTTGCCTGAGGTCTCCTCGAATTTCGCGGTGACGGTGACGGCAGTGCCCTCGGTCGAGCAGTGGATGTAGAATCCACCTTTAAAATGGTTGCCGGCCTCGTGTGTGGGTTCCCAGTTGGTGTAATTGAAGTCACATTTGGGGTAGAGGTTGGCTGGATTGTCTGATGCCGGAGTGTCGGGGATCACTTTACGGTCTGAGGCGCCGGCAGTGGCTACAGCCATTGAGTGTGCGGGCACCTCAAGCACGTATCCGTCAGAGAAACGCACGGTCAGCGGCTGATCCGAATAGTTCTGTGCCGAGTAGGTGCGCACGCCATTTTTCTGATAGGCCATGGCGAGGGGTGAGTCGGCGGTGACGGTGCGGTCAGGCACGCCGATGGCGTTCAGGGCATGCACGTTCTGGTAGGTCTGTGCCTGTGCCACACCGAACTTCTCGCCCAGGTGCTGACTGTTGTTGTAGAGGGTAAGAGCCTCCTGCGGGTCAATCATGGCGGCGAACTGAATGAACGGGTCATGCCAGGTGTTGGGATCGTCGGTATTTTTGAGCAGAGGTGTCTTCTCTTTGATGGCCTGCCAGAATTTTTTCGCGAACGCGGTGTTGTTTACCAGATAGGCCGAGCCGGCATGCACGGGATAGACCTGTATGCCGTATGAACCCTGGATGGGGGCGCCCCAGAAGTTCTGGCAGTCAAAGCTGTTGGAGAATACGCGTGAGGCGATGACATTGCTCCACCCGGCGTCGAAACGGCTGAAGATTCGGTTGTTGACGTCGAACCAGTATTCCTCGACGGCCGACTGCTCGATGGCGTAGAGTGCTATGCCGAGGTCGCGGATTTTTTTGTTGCCGGTGACCGAACCCCAGTTGATCAGGGCGGTGTTGAAGTTCATTGACTCTGAGGTCGATTCCTGGTCGATGCCGGGGCCCATCGGTTCGGTGCCGATCATGCCGTTGGCCCAGGCGTGGCCGCCGAATACACTGAAGTTGCGCAGGTAGGGGAACATGGTGTCGTCGCGATCGGGTGATGCGGCGTCGCGCACAAGCAGGTTGATCATGTCGCCGTAACGCTGTGCCCAGCCGGGCTGGTACTGCTCGATGAAGGCCGCGGCGGCTATGAAATAACCCCAGTGGAAATGGTGGTCGTTGATGTTCGAGTCCTGGCCGTGTCCGGCAGGATACCCCAGCATAGTCTGCCAGGGTTTGTGATAGTAGAAGAGGAAGGCAACATCACCCTGGTTGTAGGTGAGCCAGCGCTCGACATGCTGTTTTACCATGGCAAACGCACGGTCGAAACCGTGGGTGTAACCGCTCTGCGCAGCCACACGCGCCGCCTGCATCAGGCGGTTCAGCAGCTGGCCGTCGTTGTACGAGTCGGTCCAGTCACTGAGCCCGGAGTTGTTGACCACATCGTCGACCAGGCGGTTGAGCTCGGCCTGTGAATAGCCGGTCGCGGCATTCTGCATGGCAGGCACCACAGGGAGCACGCCGTTGAACCGCAGCGATGTGGTGAACGATTCGTCGGCGACCATCTTCAGCTCGCCGCGCACGGTGCTGTAGCTCACGCCGAGCATCTGCGGCTGTGACTTGAGGTTGCCCCAGTGGTGGGGCAGCATGCCCATGACGGGGCGTGTCTCGGTGCCCTCCTTTACGTCGGTGACGAAACGGTATGTGGCCGTGACCTCGCCGGTCGACTCGTTATAGGCGTACTCGGCGCGTGTCTCTTTCGGGAATACGAATGCGTGGGGTCTGAATTTGTCGGCCACCGATGTGCCCTGCATCATCACCGCCGACCAGTAGTTCTTGCCGTTGAGTGTGGATGACGCGCTGTTGCCGCTGACGTTCCAGACAGAGCCTTCGGGGGCGAACACTGCATACGAGGCATTGTTGAAACTGCCGGTGACAGTGAGCACGTTGCCTGAGGCCGACATTGAGCCCATGGAGGTGATTTTCACCGGGGCATCAGATGTTTTGGTGAAATACACCATCGGCGAGCCGTGCAGCACCGTGGCCTCCATGTTGTTCCAGGCAAAGGTGACCGACCAGTCGGAATGATTGCTCACTGTTGTGCGCTCGGATGCGGTGCCGTCAACGCCGATGAGAATAGGTGTGTCGGTCGGAAGAGCGGGTGTGCCGCCGCCGATTATCGTGTTTATAAGCACGATACCGCTGTTTTCGGTGCGTATGGCCATCGGGTAGTTGAACATGGCCTTTCCGTGATTGTTCTGTAACTCGTTGCACCACCATTCGTTGGTGGGTGCCGGTTTTGTAGCGGCTATGCCGCTGAGCTGGGGCGTGCCGGGAGGGGTGGCGTTGCGGCCGGCTTTGTCAGTGCCGGGAAACGCGTCTGAGTAAGATGCCGAGCCGACCTGCACTACGCCGGCCGACATGGTGAGGGCTGCCGTCGCAGTCGCCAGAGCCAATAAGCTTTTGTAAAACATAGGTAATTAAGTAAATAATCGCCTGTCAGAAACATCAGATGGTTCCGCCAGACATGAATATATGCCAAAAGGAGAGAAGATAATGTCATGTCGTAAAAATTTAAGGTAAAGTCACTCGGAACCCACGGAATAGAACCGCTTGTCCGTCTCGGGGGCAAAATTACAATGAAAAATTGATATTACACAGATGATGACATGATTTTTTTTGTCAAAATGATGAAAGGGATGTATTGAGGCTTTTTCCCTCAGGGCGTCATGCAAATTATTATGGGGTCAAGGTATGATAATTGCCTTATAATGGGATTTTATTATTACATTTGCACATTATAACAAATCAATCATTATGGAAGCAACCAAGAAAGTAGCGCTTAACGACAAAGCGTGGGCCCGGTGGACAGCCCTGGGTCTGCTGGCGTTCGCCATGTTCTGTTCATATATCTTTATGGACATTCTGTCGCCTATCAAAGATCTTCTGCAGTCGACCCGCGGGTGGGACTCCACGGCATTCGGCACCATGCAGGGATCTGAGACATTCCTTAATGTCTTTATTTTCTTCCTGATTTTCGCGGGTATCATCCTCGACAAGATGGGCGTCAGGTTCACGGCTCTGCTTTCGGGCGCCGTGATGCTGGTGGGCGCCACCATAAACTGGTATGCGCTGACCGATACTTTCCTGGGCAGCGGACTTGACCGCTGGTTTACCACACACCTTAATTATATACCGGTGTTTGATGAGCTCGGCATCTCGCCTTTCTACGAGGGGATGCCCGCGTCGGCCAAGTTCTCGGCCGTGGGTTTCATGATCTTCGGCTGTGGCGTGGAGATGGCCGGCATCACCGTGAGCCGCGGTATCGTGAAATGGTTCAAAGGGCGCGAGATGGCGCTTGCCATGGGCTCTGAGATGGCCCTGGCACGTCTGGGCGTGGCCACATGTATGATATTCTCGCCGATGTTCGCCAATCTTGGCGGCGAGGTGAGCGTGAGCCGTGCCGTGGCATTCGGCGTGGTTCTGCTGATGATAGCGCTCATTATGTTTGTGGTATATTTCTTCATGGACAAGAAACTCGACGAGTCGGGCGATGTCGAGGAGGAGAAAGACGAGCCTTTCCAGCTTAGGGACCTCGGCAAGATTATGTCGTCGGGCGGTTTCTGGCTGGTGGCCCTGCTTTGCGTGCTGTACTATTCGGCCATCTTCCCCTTCCAGAAGTATGCCGTGAACATGCTGCAGTGCAACCTTACGCTTACCGAACCGGGTGCCGACTCGTTCTGGGCCTCTGACGCCGTGACGGTCATCCAGTATGTGATCATGATTGTGGTGGCAGGCGCATCGTTCGCGTTCAACTTCTCGAAAAATGCCGCGATGAAATATTCCATGCTCACCATCGCCGTAGTGGCACTGGTGACCTACTGTTTCTTCGGCTACATGCGTCAGTCGGCCGCCGCCATCTTCGCGGTATTCCCCCTGCTGGCCGTGGGTATCACCCCGATTCTCGGCAAATATGTCGACTATAAGGGTAAAGCCGCCTCGATGCTCATCATCGGCGCGCTGCTGCTCATAGCCTGTCACCTTACCTTCGCATTCATCCTGCCCATGTTCAAGGGCAGCGACATAGGCGGTGTCTGCGTGGCCTACTTGACCATTCTGGTGCTGGGCGCATCGTTCTCGCTCGTGCCGGCATCGCTCTGGCCCAGCGTTCCCAAACTGGTAGACTCGAAGATCATCGGTTCGGCCTACGCGCTGATCTTCTGGATTCAGAACATCGGTCTCTGGCTCTTCCCTCTGCTGATCGGCAAAGTGCTTGACAACACCAACCAGGATATCGTCTCGCAGGTGGATTCAGGTGCATTGACGGAGGCACAGGCTGCCGTTAGCTACAACTACACCGCTCCGCTGGTGATGCTGGCGTCGCTCGGCGTGGCCGCCCTCCTCATCGGATTCCTACTCAAGGCCATCGACCGCAAGAAACACCTCGGCCTCGAAGAACCCAACATCAAGGAGCCCCAGGCCGAAATCCTCGCCTCCGAAGCCGTCACCGCCGAAGACTGATTCCTTCCCTGCACCCCATCCCCTCGCCGCCTCTCCCGGCGAGGGTTAATTATAAATCCGGAATAATCTGCATCTTGACATCCGCATCAGGCAATAGAAGTTTTGTGAAATATATCGCCTATCTGCAGGCGATAGGCATAATCCTTGTGGTTTTCGGGCATTCGTTTCATGAATATCCCGATGGAAATTATGGTCGCTCGCTTATAGTGTACCGTATGATGTACAGTTTCAGGATGCCCCTGTTCATGTTTGTATCCGGTTTCCTGATGCTCTTCACCATGAAACAGCGTGGTTCACGTACCCGTACGTGGCGCGAGTTCACTGCCAATAAGCTCAAAAGGCTTATGATACCCTTCGTGGTGGTGTCGGCAGTGGCGTTTGTTCCGCGAGCTATTATGTCAGGCATGGCTGATGAGCCTATTCCGTTTGATTTCATGTATTTTCTGAAGTCGCTGGTGACTAACGGTAATCTCGTCATACCGTATTATTGGTTTCTTCAGGCATCGTTTGTATTGCTGGTGTCGGTGTATGCGTTGCTTGTGATATCTGATCGGTTTGATGTTTCGCGTGGTGTGGTATTGCTTGTGCTGACAGCGGCATTAGCTGTACTGCAGTTCCTGCCGTTCGGTTGGCCAACCTTTTTCTCTCTGAATGAAGTGATAAGACTGGGGGTGTATTTTGCAGCGGGTGCGACTTTCGGCCATTATTCCGAGGATATCGACCGCTATTTGCGTTGGGACTCTAAACGGGTATTTGTCGCCTTGATGCTCGTCTGGGCAGCGCTGTTTTTTCTGGTTGAAGGTACTTCGTGGATTGTGGTGTGCTCATTTTTTGGCATAGCCATGTGTATATCGTTCGTCAGGATTCTTGAACGATATGATATAACGGTGTTCGACCATCTTATGGGTGCCAATTACATGATATTTTTGCTCTCGTGGTTCTGCAATGTGGCTACCCAGCAGGTTCTTCACCATTTTGTTGAATTGCCATGGTGGGTGTTCACGATTCTGTCACTTGTCGGAGGGGTGTATGTTCCATGGTTATTGTATCGGCTCATGTGCCGGTATGCCGCTAAACGGTGGATGAGGCCGATAGCCTTTCTGCTCGGCCAGTCGCTCAGACAGCGTGGTGCAACTCGCGTCAGCAATCATGTATCAAATGACTCTGAATCTAAATAATCAATATGTTTTCGTCACGACCGTATACGTTTGACAGGGTGGTCAGGCTGTTGATGACACTGGCTATCGTTGTGTTTGTAATATGGCTGATAGACAGGCTGAAGGATGTGCTGCTGCCGTTCTGCGTGGCGTGTCTGATAGCATATCTGTTTGAGCCGTTCGTGCAGTATAACCGCACGCTTCTGCATCTGAAAGGGCGTATCGTGGCGATATTCGTCACGTTGTTCGAGGCGATAATGCTGTTCGGGGTGCTGGGGTACTTTTTCGTGCCGTCGATTATCGACGAGATGCACCAGATGGCAGATCTGTTGCGCGATTATGCCACATCGGATGTGTCGGTAAAATATCTGCCGCCGCAACTGCACGACATGCTTAGGGAGAACATTGATTTCGAGCAGATGGCGACCAAACTGACAGAACAGGATCTGCAAAGCATCTTTAACCGCGGCCTGAAACTGTTGCAGGGTGGCATGAGCGTTATCCTCGGTATAGTGGCGTGGCTGATTGTGTTCCTGTATGTGATATTCATCATGCTCGACTATGACAGGCTCATGAACGGTTTCAAGTTCATGGTGCCCCCGTCGATGCGCCCTGTGGCATACAAGATCGGCCGTGACATAAAGGATTCGATGAATCATTATTTCCGCGGCCAGGCACTGATTGCCTGTGTTGTCGCGGTGATATATTGTGTGGGGTTCCTGCTGTGCGGACTGCCGCTTGCCGTGGTGATTGGTCTCGGCACGGCCGTGCTGTTCATGATTCCTTACTGCCAGTATCTGTCGATTATCCCGGTGACGCTGCTGTGTCTGGTCGAGACCGCTGATGCCGGTTCGGATTTCTGGACCAAATGGTGGGAATGCATGGCGGTTTTCGCAACTGTGCAAGTGGTGGCCGACCTGATTCTTACACCAAAAGTGATGGGTAAGGCCATGGGCCTCAATCCGGCAATCATACTTTTGTCGCTGTCGATCTGGGGCTCGCTGTTTGGTCTGATCGGAATGATTATCGCATTGCCGCTCACCACCCTCCTGCTGTCATACTACGAGCAGTATATAATAATGGGTAACAATAATGAGCCCCCTGCCGAACGCCGCCGTGAGGTTGAGGCGCTGAAGAAGATGTCTGAGTCACGTATCGACGGCGCCGGCGACGATTTGTGACCTCGGGGGCTCGTCGTAGGGTTCAGTATTGGTGGGCCTGTGGGGTTATCGGCCGAGCTCGGCCGATAACTGAACCGAGGTGCAGGAGGCCTCGGTAAGCCCTGCGAACTGCGACGAGCAGAGGGCAACCGCCAGCAGTTCCACGTTGCAGTCGGCGCTGACCGCCATCTTTTTGCCTGAGGCAAATGTCAGGGAAACCGCATGACCGTTTTTACGCTCGGCAATGACATCAGGCGTTTCGCTGAGCCGCAGGGCCTCGTCGGCAGGGTAGGGGTAGAAACGGGCGCCGGTGCGTTCGGCG
>USKE01000080.1 GCA_900555165.1 uncultured Porphyromonadaceae bacterium
GTGACGGTCTTGGTCTCGACGGCCGATTTCACCACGGCCACAAGGTCGAGGTCGGCTTTCAGGGGTGAGGTTACCCAGTCGTTTTCATCAACGACATCGTCGCCGTTGATGTCTTCCGAGCCCTGTGCGCCCACCGTCGTGGCGGGCATTGTGAAAGTAACGTCGGCCATGAGCGCGCCCGAAACCTTGCCTTCTGCGGCGAGACCGGTAACGGCGTCGGGATCGTCGGCGCCGGTCTCATGCAGACGGATACCGGCATCCTGTACCAGCAGGGTCATCTGGTCTTTTGCTGAACATCCGTGTATGCCGATATAGATGGTGCACGGTGCGTCGAATCTGACGGGGTTGGCGATGTATGTGGTCAAGGTTCCGCGAGGCTCGGTCTCGCTGATCATTCTGTTGGTCATGGCAGCGGGCCATTCTTCGGCAAGAGCCTTGTTGAGTTCCGTATCAAGCGCGGCTTTCTGGGTGCGGTAGTCTTCGGCATTCGGGTCGAGTGCGACTATCTGTGCCTTAATGGCATCGATTCTGGTTTTTGCCTCGTCAGAAAGGCCGGTGCTCCAGTAGAGTTCGCAGGTTTCGACATACCGTGAGCTGCCGCTCTTGAAAGAGAGGAAAAATTCATACAGCTGGTCAACGTCATCGATTACAATTCCTTTCGAGATCATCCAGTCATCCATGGGCAGCTGGGTGTTGAAGCCTATGGTAGCACCGTTGCCCGGCGAACATGTGAATATCTTGTCGTCCTCGTTGGCGTTGATCACGGTGAACATCTCAAAAATGCCCTGTGTGCCGAGGTTGAAAGTCACGGGAGCCTCTGCCGTGTATGTGTCGTCTATTTCAATCTGGATTGAACCGGTGCTTACCATGCTGTCGCCGACTTTCTCTTCGCCTTCGAGGCGGTAGGTATGTACGCGGAACTCATAGAATTTGCCGATCTGAAGGTTGGTGTAGACTTTCTCGAACGAGGTGCCGGGCATGCCTGTGAGATGCTCGGGCGCGGTGGCATCGGTCATATAGATGTCGGCATGGATAGGCTCGGCGGGGAGGTCATTGCCCACGACATCCTTTGTCGGCAGCGTGACAGTGAACGAAAGGCCTGCATGGCTCTTGTCTTTTGTGGCATCGCTGAGCACTGCGGCGGCGGGGATGGTGCCGTCGGCCGACTCGCAGTGGATGCTGAAGAAGTCGGTGTACCAGTTGGTAGTGGTGTTCGACTGGAGGGGCGATTTCAGATGGAAAGCCAGGAAATACTGCGTATTGGGTGTCACCTCGAAATATACTTCGCGGTATGCGCAGTAATTATCGGTGCAGACTTCGGTTTCCGAGTAGACGACATTCGCCTTCAGGGCGTCGAGGTCATCGGTGGCGGCAACGCAGACGTCATAGTCGGCAAACATGTTTTTTGCTGTGGCAAGACCGTAAGAGAGCTTAATCGCACCGGTAGTGGGGCCGGCCCACGCGGGTGTGATGATCCAGTCGTCGGCGCCGGTAGTCTCGGAATATTCATAGCACCATACGCCCTTGCTGTCGCTTTCATCGAATCCTCCGGGAATGTGGCGCCCTGTAGAACCGCCGATGAATTCGAACGTGTTGTGGTCACCGTTGGCGTCGACGAATGTAGCCCAGTCCCTTTCGTCGTTGTCGGGCCAGAGAGTGTAACCGTCGGGGAGAACCTCGAGCTTTTTCTTTCGTACTTCTATCTCGTCAGAAACTGATTTGGCCGAGGCGTGCAGCCCGTCGGCGTCAGTGTACGATACCATGCACGTTGCGGTAACAGTCTGCGACTTGTCGAAGGAGAATGTGGCCGATGCGGAGCTGCCGGGTGTTCCGGTTACAGTCTGCGACATATCCTTCTTGTCGATTGAGATTACGGCTGACATCTGGGTGCCGGCGGGAATGTCGTTTCCGCTCACAACCTTTGTGGGGAAAGTCACGGTGACAGTGGCGTCGAGGCCGTCGGTCGAGGCTGTAAGTATACCTGTCTCTGGAGCGGCGGGATCCACTTTCTCGATTCGGATGTTCGCGATATAGAAATTGTACTGGTTCCTGGGCGATGTGCTCTGGAGGCCGATATTGTATACGCCGGCTGTCGGGATGGATATGCGGGTCGTGTACGATTTCATTGTGGCGGCGAACTCATCGTGCAGCGTGGCTACCGTGATGGCATTTGCGGCGGTATGGGCATCCACATTTTTCCCCTGTGCCAGGGTCATGGCGAATATCTCTTCCCAACCCGATGATTGCTTGCAGTATTCGAATGAGATGTCATACTGCGCGGCCTCGAACTGTATGTCGGGGAGGAACATCCAGTCATTGGTCTGCTCATAGTCGTTCTGATAAGAAAATTTGAAGACGTAAGTGTCGGATCCCCAGATGGAACTCTGGGTGCCTGAACCCCATTTTGAGTTGGAGCCGTCGGGCTCGTTGGCATTCCATTTCACACAGTCGTCGATGAAACCGTCGTGAGAGCCTGCGTTGATGGTCAGTGGCGGCACATGCGGGGTCGCCTGGGCTGTCGCCGCGAGGGGCGCCGAGCCTGCTGCCAATGCAATGCCGAGATAGAGTAACGTTCTCTTCATTTCGAGATTTAGTAGTGATTAAAGATAGAGTTGATAGTCTCAGAAACCGCACGGCGGCCTTTCGGCCTGTGCGGTGGTTGTTTTTGATGCACTATGGGCACAAATATATACATATTTTATGAATTTTTCAACTTTTTGCACGGAAAATAACAATGTAATTGGATATTTGTGATTGCTGAGGTTTTTCAGGTGGCAGAATGGAGTGCACCGCACAAAAAGCACCGCCCGCGGTGCCGGGGCACTCGCGGGCGGGTTATTATGGTGGCGCCGTGGTGGCACGGCGCGGGGTTATGTGCGGGTGGTTACTTCACGGCTACCTTGGCTGCGAATCCGTCGGCGGCCACCACGTAGATGCCTGTTGCGGCCGGAACGGTCACGGCGTCATCATCGGCGTTGACGGTGGCGACCACACGGCCGTCGGGTGTGCATACGGCAACCTCGTGTCCGGCAAAGCCCTGCAGGAGGATGGCTCCCTCAAGACCGCGGGCCGACGCGCCTGCGAGGGCGCTTACGTTGTCAAGGCCTACATATTCGTAGTTGGTGGCGATGTAGCTGTCGAGCAGGAACTTCTGACCGGCGCCGATCGAGGTGTTGCATTTCACCGACACGGCCTTCTTGCCGAGCATGGCGGCGGGATAGTCGAAGTGTACCGACTTCCAGCCGTCGTCACCTTCGGCGGCCTCGAGTGTGCCCAGTACGGTAGGCTCGGCATCGCCGTTGGCCTCGATAGTCACGGTCACGGGCGCTGTTGTGGCGTCGGCGTGGAAAGTGAACTCCACGTAACCCTTGTCAACGCCATCTGTCGAGAACTTGGGCAGCTCGACATAGAGATCCTGATCCGGTTCAAGGGAGAGGACCACGTTGCTCTCGGTGGCCGGAGCGCCGGCTGTAGCGGGGTCAACATAGTCGCCCATGCCGTAGACGAGGAACATGCCCTGTGCGTATCCGTCGGCGAAGTTGTCCTCCATCGGCAGGCTCTCGGGCTGTCCGAATATCGCGGCGAAGGCGTCTGATTCCTCCGATTCAAGGCCGTTGAATGCCTTCACGGTGTAGATGTGCATGGCCATTGTCCTGTCTGCGTCGTCGGCCAGGCGCACGGTGGCGTTGAGTTCTGCTGTCTCGGCCACGAGCTGGGGCTCCTCGGCACCGCGTACAGTTTCATACACGCGGTAAACGAGACCTTCGGGGTTGAGGTGTGTCTCGCCCTCGTTGGCACATTCGGTCACGGCCTCCCATGCGATGGTGAAACCGAGGTTGTCTTCGGCGAGCACGGGCTGTCCGCTTACGACGGGAGCCTTGGGCTGGTGCACGCCGCAGAATACTGAGACGGTGCTCTTCGGGCCCTGGCCCATGGGGAGGGTAACCTCTTCTTCAGACCCCTCGGGGGTATAGGTGTATTCGGGTGACTGCACGAACACGGTGATTTCCGATGTGCCCTCGGGAGCGGCGATTTCTACCGACATCTCCTGTCCGGGCTTGCCGGTGACGGTCTTGGTCTCGACGGCCGATTTCACCACGGCCACAAGGTCGAGGTCGGGATTCAGGGGAGATGTCACGCGGTCGTTATCGTCTATGTTTCCGTCGCCGTTGAGGTCGGCGCTGCCCAGTGTGCCGAACGTGGTGGCGGGCATTGTGAAGGTCACGACGGCCACGTTCTCACCCGAGATTTTTCCGTCGGCGGCCAGACCGGCAGGTACGGCGGGGTCACTGTCGGTTGTCTCGTGAGCCAGTATGCCGGCCTCGCGCACCTCAAGGTAATATTTGTCCTTCTCCGAGCAGCCATGTATGCCGAGATATACGGCGCCGGGCTCGTCGAATTTTACGGCTTTTCTGAAGGTCGTCATGTTTGCCGAGGTGAGTACCTCGTCGAACACCTTGTGGGTCATAGCCTCGACAGTAGGCTCGGTGCCCCAGTAGAGTTCGCAACGCTCGGGGTTGCCATAGCTCGAGTTCCTGAATGTGAGGATGATGTCATACAGCTCATCGACATTGTCTACCTGTATGTCTTTTGTGATGATCCAGTCATCCATCGGCATGGTGGTGTTCCATTTTATCTTGGCGCAGTCACCGGCAATGTTGCTGAACACAATCTGGTCTTCGTTGCTGTCGATAACGGTGCAGAGGTCGAAGACGGTCTTGTTGCCGAAATTGAAGCTGACAGGGGCATGGAAGGTATAGGTTGCGTCAATCTCCACGGTCGCTTTCCCGGAGGTCATTCTGTCGCCGGCCTTCTCGCCGTCGACGAGCCTGTATGTGAGTACCTTGAATTCGTATTCTTTCCCGATTTCGAGTTCCTGATAAGTCCTGTCGAAAACGGTGCCGGGCAGACCGCTCACGGTCTCGGGTTCGTCACGGCCGGTCATGTAGATGTCGGCGAAGATGTTCTCGGCAGGCAGATCGTTGCCCGAAACATCTTTTGTGGGGAGTGTCAGAGTGAGCGACAGGCCCGCATGCGCGAGGTCTTTGGTGATTTCGCCGAGAGTGGCCTGGGCCGGTATGGTGCCGTCGGTCGACTCGCTGTGCACGCGGAAGAAACCTGCATACCAGTAAGCATTCTGAGCCGGCTGCTGCGGGGTCTTGAGGTGGATGCCGATATAGTAGGGTGTCCCGGGTTCAACGGCTGCGAACAGTTCACGTGAAGCGGTGTAATGGCTTGTCTCCACGCCTGTTTCCGAGAATACCACGTTGGCGTTCAATGTCTCGATGTCGGGTGAGGTGGCCACGCAGAGGTCATAGTCGGCCGGTGCGCTGTAATATGTTGCCAGGCCGTAGGTGATTTTTACCGCGCCGGTGGGGCTCCCTTCCCAGGCGGGGAATATCAGCCATTCGTCGGCGTCGCCGGCCGAGGGGTACTCGTAAACCCACAGACCTTCGTCATCAGCGGGATTGAGGCTCATGGGAATATGGTTGCCGCTCCCCTTGGGGTTGAAGTAGAACGTTTTACCGTCGTTATTGGCGTCGGTGCATGTGACCCATCCGCTGTCATCAACGTCGGGAGTGAAGGTATATCCGTCGGGTATGATGTCGGGGCGCAGTTTCTGTACCGTGAACTCGTCTGAAACGCCGGCTTCCGAGGTGTGGAGGCCGTCGGCATCGGTGTATGAGACGACGCATGTGGCGCGGTGAGTGCCTGATTTCGGGAATGAGAGCGTGGCCGAGGCCGACGAGCCGGGTGTGCCGGTCAGAGTGGCTGTCTGGTCGGTGCCGTCGGCAGAGAGGGCGGCTGTCATCTCGGTGCCCGCTGGTATCGGGTTGCCGCTGACATCCGTTGTGGGGAAAGTCACGGTCACGGTGGCGTCAAGGCCCAGGGCGGTGGCCGAGATGGTGGCGGCTGCGGGCGATGCGGCGTCGACCTTCGTTATTGTCAGGCCGCCGATATAAAAGTAATATGTATTCCGGTCTGAGACAGCCTGCAGGCCAATGTTGTAGATGCCCCCCTCGGGAACTGTCACGCGGTATGTGAATGCGCGGGGCTGGGTGAATTCGTTTTTGTCTTCGGTATCGCTGCTGTCAATGACCATGGCACAGACGTCTGTCTTGCCGGCTCCGGTGTGTGCGTCTACGTTCTTGCCTTTGCCAAGCGTCATGTTGAATTTCTCGACGTAGCCCCTGCTGTAGCGCCAGCAGACGAACGAAATGTCGTATTGCGCGGCCTCAAGCTGCATGTCAGGCAGGAACAGCCAGTCGTTGGTCTGGCTGTAGGCGGTCTGGTATGACCACTGGAAAACGTTCATGCCGCTCTCTGTGGATGCCGACCATTTGGTGTTTGCTCCGGCGGGATCGCTGGCGTTCCATGTGGCGCAGCCGTCAGAGAAACTGTATGTCGTGTATCCATACGAGCCTTGTTCCGCCTTTATGGCGACATCGTTCAGATTGACCGGCGGAATATACGGGGTGGCTTGTGCCGATGCCGCGGGGGCGATGGCGGCTGTGGCGGCCAGTACCAGTCCTAAATGAAGTAATCTTCTCTTCATTGTTGTGTGATGTGGATTGATTAAATATTGATTGAAACTCGCGGAAAGTGCCGCAGACGGGCTGTGGGGTCTGTGGCGGGTTTTTGAAACACTTATGCGCAAAAATACACAAAATTTGTGAATTTTGTGTGCTTTTGCGGTGAATTTAACTGTTTGTCTTGAATTTTGGTGGCGAAAACGGGCGCGGGCGGTCAGAGTTGCCCCTGCTCTATAAGGGTGGCGACGCGCTCTATGATGGCGTCGTCAGAATTTTTGTCGGGACGGTAGTCCCCCTTGAGGTTCACGCCGAAGAGGCGCCCGAACCCCTGCCAGAATGTGGCGCGGAACGAACCCAAGAAGGCTTTCAGGATGTCGTAGCCGCTCTGGTCGGTCTGGCGGCGGATGAGTTTCACAAGCATTTTGGCCTGTGATTTCGTGAATTTCTTTAGCGCGGGCTTGTACTGCTCGAACACGGCGCCTTCCATCTGTTTCAGGTAACGCTCGCGCTCCTGCTGGGTGGGGAGGGTCTCGATGTACTCGTATGTCTCAAGCAGGGTTTCGGTTATGAGCCGCGCGTAGGGGAGAGCCTTGCGCACGTCGCGCACGGTGCGCCAGTAGAATTCCTCCTGTTTCTTGTTCTTGAATTTCAGCGGGGGGAATACGGTGATTTCGTTGAAGACGAGCACCAGCACGGTGTCGCCCTCGGCGCTGACTGTGTGGTATTTGCCGCGGTAGACTTTGCGCATCAGCGAGTTGCGGCCCCCTACGGCGGCAAGCTCCGGGTCCTGGCCGGTGTCGGGGGGCGTGGCGCCCACAGGGGTGCCGGCGGCCAGGGCTGTGGCCGCTGTCAGTATGATGATGAGTATGGCAAGGAGGCGTCGTGTCATTTTACGGGGATTATTTCCGATGAGAGAGGGTACCAGAGATAGCCGCGCACCTGACCGCCCACGCGACCCGAGAGCAGGCCCACGTAGTCGCGCACCTGCTCGAAATAGCGGCGCGGCCTGTGATGGCCGAATTTGTAGTCGATCACGCTCACCGAACCGTCGGGGTGCCAGACCACGCGGTCGGGGCGTTTCACGGCTCCGGGCACCGATGCCGGGCGCTCGTTAACCACGCGCGTGAATCCCTCGAACCAGTGGCGCACACGCGGGTCATCGAGGGCGCGGGTGAGCAGGTCGCGGCATTCGGCCTCGTCGGCCTCGCTGAGATGGCGGCGGTATGCCGCGCGGCGTATGGCGGCGCCCAGGTCGCGGCGGTGGCGCACCGAGGCCAGCACCGAGTGGAGGAACGTGCCGCGGTCGCGCGGCCCGGCCTCGGGGTCAATGTCGACCGAGAGCTCGCCGCGCTCGGCTACGGCATAGCGGGCCAGGGGTGAATTGGGCGGCTGCTGAGCGCCGGGGTGGGGAGCGCCGGCAATGCCGGCGCCACAGTCAGGGGTGGCGGAAACCCGGGGGGCACCGGCGGGTGCCGTGGGGTGCCCGAAGGTGAAAAGCTCGCAGTCGGGGGCGCCGGCGGCGGTGTCAGTGGCGTCAGACGAGTCGGACGGGTCGGACTTGTCTGACTTGTCTGACTTGTCTGATTTCAGGGGGGTGAGCCAGGTGGCCAGGGGGTCGGCGGCCACGAAGGCGGGGGTGGCGCGCTCAATGGCCTGGCGTATGCGCTCGCCCAGACGCTCCGAGTCGGGTTTTGTGGCGCGCTGGGCATAGATGCACAGCTCGTTTACGGCGCGGGTTGTGGCCACGTAGGCCACGTTGAGGCTGTCGAGGCGCGAGCGGCGCACGGTGATCTCGTACTGGGGCGCGAACGCCTCGAAACTCCGGTTGGTGGAGGTCTGCGGCAACGGCATCACCGGCGGAATCAGCGCCGGGTCTATGCCGGGGAAATCGTCGGGGTCGAGGGCGTACCAGGCGCGGTCAGAGGGGTTCACATAGTCCATGGTGCGGTCCATGAATGGCACATGCACGCAGGGGAATTCCAGACCTTTGGCCTTGTGTATGGTCATCACCGAGAGGGCGTCGAGCCCTTCGGGTGCCGAGAGGGTTCGCGCCGAGCCGGTCGCGTCCCACCATTCGAGAAACGACTCCACGTCGTTGTGGCCGGTATCCTGGTAGTCGAGCACCAGATCCTGCAGGGCGGTGATGAAGGCGCAGTCGCGTTCGAGGGCGCGCGGGGTGAGGGCCTCGGCAATCAGCCTCTCCACAAGCTCGAAGAGGTTGGGGCAGTTTACCAGCGATTCGGGGTCGGAGAAGATGGCAGAGTGGCGCGAGGGGTGGGTGGCGGCAGCCGGGGCTACG
>USKE01000081.1 GCA_900555165.1 uncultured Porphyromonadaceae bacterium
AAAACAACAGGGGGGCGCCGTCTGGCGCCCCCCTGCCTGTATTGGGGTTTGCGGGTATTACTGCTGGAGCTTGAAGTTGATGGGCAGCGTGTACCATACCTGCACCGCACGACCGTTCATCTTGCCGGGAATGAATTTCGGCAGAGCCTTCACGACGCGCTGGGCCTCTCTGTCAAGATCGGGGTCCTTGCCGCGGAGCACTTCCACACGGCCGATCGAGCCGTCTTCCTTCACGACGAAACGTACTGTCACACGGCCCTGGATATTGTTTTCAGCGGCCATCTGGGGGTATTTGAGGTGAGAGGCGATCCACTTGTAGAGTTCGGCGTCGCCACCGGGGAACTGAGGCATCTGCTCAACCGCGGTGAAGATTTCCTCTTTCTTGGGTTCGGGTTTCTTCTCCTCAACGATAACCTCCTCTTTGTGTTCGCGCACAACGTTGAGGTCATCTGTACCCTGGTCAAATGTTGTTGCACCGGCAGCGGCGGTCGACTCCTGCACCTCGTCTTTCGAGGTGATATCCTCCTGCACCTCGTTGTCGGCTACCACAGCGATCTGGGTATCCTTGATGGTGTTGAGGATTTCTTCGGGAGTCGCCTGCTCGGGCTCGGGCTCCTGCACGGCCTGCTGCTCCTCCTCGGGTTCTTCAGCCTCTGCCTCCTCGGCCAGCTGGGCGAGCTGCTGCTCGAGCTGGGCCTGGAGCTGTGCCTCGTACTGGGCACGGCGGAAGTCTGAATACATGCCCCAGAAGTAACCGCCGATGAGCACCAGCACAAGACCGATTATGGTGAACAACACCGCGCGGTTGTGACGGCGCGCGCTCTGGCGGCGCAGCTGGTATGCACCGAACTCTTTGTTCTTGCCTTCAAAGACAATGTCGGTCCATTCGTTTGATGAGAGATCTACATCTTTTGCCATGTTGATTCTTCTTTTGATCGGTTAGAAAATATATAGAAACTCTCTTGATTACTTCTTATCGTTGGCGTGAGCCTTCTGATACTCGGGAGTGGCCTCTACCATGCCGAGATCCTCTTCAGAGGGGATACCGATCTGGTAACGCGAGATCTGGTTGATCTGCATCTCGTCGAGGGCGGCGATGACGCTTTCCCACGAGGCGTTGTTGAGAGGCTTGATGATCACTACAGGGCGGGTGAGCTCAGAGTTGTTACGGATCTTCTTGGCAGCCTCCTGGAACTGTTCCTCGGTGATCTGCTTGTTGCGCCATTCGTTTTTCTTCTCCTCAACCTGCTTGAGCACTTCCTCGTTGCGTTTGTGGAGAATCTGGCGGATACCCTTCAGCTCTTTGCCGACGTTACCCTCGAATTTCGACACCAGAATCGACGACGAGACGATCTTGTCGCCGCTCTTCTCGAAGAGGGGCTGGCCGAAATAGTAGTACACTGTGTTGTCCTTCACACCGCCGTTCTCGTCGTAGGTGGTGTCGAGGATCAGTGTCACGGCTTCTGATTCCTTGGCCTTCTGCAGGTCTTCCTGCTGCACCTTTTCATTGGTAGGCAGGGAGATGCTCAAGGTCTGAGACTTGATCATGGTGGTACACAGCATGAAGAACGTGATCAGAAGCATGTTCATATCAACCATAGGGGTAAAGTCGACATGAATTGACATCTTTTTCTGGGCGCCTTTTTTCTTCTTGCCGCCCGATGACTGTTCAATCTGTGCCATGGTTAGTCTGCTTCGGTTTTAAGGGCAGTCATGACTGAGAATTTGTTCATCTTGATGGTCTGAAGGTTGTCGAGCACTTTCTGGATGGTCTCGTACTTTGTACCGCGGTCAGACTTGACAGCGATGCCTTCACCCTTCTGGATGGCGTCATGAATGTTGGTGTTGTCAGAATTGTAGATAGCGCGCATCCACATCTGGAACTCGTTTGTGACAAGCGAGTTGCCGGCCTCGTCCTTGTAGACGATCTCTTTGAAGGGGATGCCGACGTCAGAGGGTTTCAGCGAACCGATGACCACGGGCTTGTTTGCTGTCTGACCCAGGAACTCGTCCTGTTTGGTCTGGTCGAGCATCAGGAACTCGTGCATCTTCTCGATGGGCACGCCGAAGGTGGCGTTCTTTTGGAATTTCAGGATGTCAACATTGGTGATACCCGCGTCTTTGCCGGTCTTGGCCTTGTAGTCGGCGGCAACGGTGCGGAGCACTTCGCCACGTACGGCTTCAGAGCCCCATTTCTCGGCATTGTCGGGGTCGGCGTCACCGGCGATGCCCAGGAATACCTGGCCGGCCGGGCTGACGAGCACGTTCACCACGTTTGAAGTCGGTACCTTGATCTCAGAAACAGACGACGGGGTGATTACCGTGACGGGCTCTTTCTGGAGGAAGGTTGAAGTCAACATGAAGAAAGTAAGCAAAAGAACGGTAACGTCACTCATCGCGGTCATGTCGATGAGGGTACTCTTTCTTTTAATTTTTACTTTTCCCATATTTACTCAAGTTAAACTGATTGATATTTGTTTAGGTTGGTCTAACAGGTAAACTGGGATCAGTGGGTAGCGGCGAACGACTGAACGATAGAGAAACCGATCTCGTCGATAGCGTAGGTGAGGTTATCGATCTTGTTGGTGTAGAAGTTGTAAGAGATAACGGCGAAGGCACCGGTGGCGATACCGAAGGCGGTGTTCACAAGGGCCTCAGAGATACCGGTCGACAGCTCAGACGAGTCGGGAGCACCCGATGCCGACAGAGCCTGGAACGATTTGATCATACCGAGCACGGTACCGAGCAGACCGACCAGAGTACCCAGAGTGGTGAGGGTAGCGACGATGGGGAGGTTCTGCTGCAGAGAGGGCATCTCGATGGCGGTAGCCTCTTCAACCTCTTTCTGGAGGGTGGCGATCTTCTGCTCTTTGGTCAGGACGGTGTTCTTGTCCATCTCCTCATAGCGGGTGAGGGCAGCCGAAACAACAGCGGCTACTGAACCTTTCTGTTTTTTGCAGAGAGCCTGTGCACCGGCGATGTCGTTGCGCTCGAGGCATTTCTTCACGTTGGCTACGAAGGTAGCGATCGAGCCGGTACCTTTGGCCGACTTCAGGGCGATGGCACGCTCTACAGACAGCACGATAACGGTGAGGAAGAGGGTCTGCAGGATAGGCACGATGATACCGCCTTTGAACACGGTGCCGATCAGGTCGATGGGATGGTCTTTGGCAAATTCCTCGCCGGCAAACCACATAGAGGCGCCCTGGAACTCGGTCTCGAAGTGCGAGGGATTACCGAACACGAAGAGGAAGAGGCATACGGCGATTACAAAGCAGGCGATGATCACCAGGAACGCATTCTTGATACCACGCACGTTTGTACCGGGCTTGAGGTTACCCTCGGGGCGCTTTGCCGCAACGGGATTGGGCTTTTGAGCTTCCATAATTTGAATAAGTACTTTTTAGAATTGAATGATATTAATAATGATAGTATTCTCCATACTGAGTACTGAGTTTGAGTTGCCGGGTGCGCACCTGGGGGCACGCCAAGACTCGGGAATCATCAGAATAACGGCCGTTTTCCACGATTATTACCCCGGAAGGCACCGGACAAGGCGCGGAATGAGTTAAATTATGTGAGGCTTCAAGGCTCTGACAGGCGGTTTGGGCTTTGCACCGGACTACTTAGCTTTCATGGCAAATTAAACACTGACCAACAATCGTTGAAGCTGTTTGCAAGATTTAATCCACTGGCCTTATGCCGGTTGGCATAACGGGAAACAGGCTTAGCAAATGCTAATTGCAAATTTATCACTATATTTTAAACTGACAAAATTTTAGTCATAAATTTTAACAAAGTTTCTCATTGTCATGATAAAGATGTACAATTACAGCGGTATATGTGCCGTATTCTCCACAGCACCGCCCCATACAGCCGGCGCCCGCAAGCCGATACGGACACTGCAACAGATGGCACGACATAATGCACAGGCATACATCGTGCGGTCACTTGATTTTTCAGTGAATTTTAATGGCACGGATACAACAGTTTAACAAAATTTTGTAGTAACTTTGCAGGCAGAAAACGCAATTGGCGAAATTTTTCCTTAATTCATGCCCCGCGTCCTCTCCTCCCGTTCCCGCTGTCGTGCATTCACGGGGCACCTTTACCCGCACGCCGACATTATCACACTACCCCTGAAAGCCCATTATTATAAATATGAGTATTGGAATCAAACTGAAGAAGGGTCTCGACCTGCATCTTGCCGGCGGCATCACCGACAGCGCCCCCGCGGCGAAAGTGATGCCGGCACAGGTTGCCGTCGTGCCCGACGATTTCTGTGGCATCGTGCCTAAGACCGAAGTCCGTGAGGGCGACACTGTCGCCGCCGGTGCGCCGCTGTTGCGCTCAAAGGCATGTGAGGACCTCAAGATCGTTTCGCCCGTCGCCGGGCGTGTCGTGGCCGTGGAGCGCGGCGCCCGACGCAAAATTGAGCGCGTGATCGTGGAAACCGACCCCAAAGGCGACGTAGCGAAGGCCGACATCAGCCGGATATTCACATCGGGCGCCGAGGCTCGCAAATTCCTGCTCGGCTCGGGACTCTGGGCCATGACCCGCCAGCGCCCGTACGCTATCGTCACCGACCCCCAGGCCACAATACGCGACATCTTCGTCACCGGTTTTGACTCGGCTCCCCTGGCCTGGTCAAAACAGACATTCACCCCCGACGAGGTAAAGGCTCTCGAGGCCGGCGTGCGCCTGCTCTCGCTCGTCACCGAAGGGAAAGTATATGTGAGCCGCCGCGACGGCATCGGGCTGCCCGACCTGAAAGGTGCCGAGATGGTGGATGTAGCCGGCCCGCACCCCGCGGGAACGGCCGGCCCGGTAATCGCCGCCATCCGACCCGTGAACAAGGGCGAGACGGTGATGACTCTCGACATCCAGACCCTGTGGCGCATAGGCTCGGCCGCCCTCACAGGCGTGGTGCCCATGACCACCACCGTTGCCCTGACAGGCTCCGAGATCACGAATCCCGGCCTTGTCGACACCGTGATCGGCGCCTCGCTGGCCGACCTGCTCAAAGGCCGCGTGGCCGACGACCACCGCCACCACCGCGTGATTTCTGGCAATGTGCTCACAGGCACCGCCTGCCCCGCCGACGGCTACCTGCGCTTCCCCTACACCCAGGTGACCGTGATTCCCGAAGGTGACGACGTTGACGAATTCATGGGCTGGGCATCGCTCTCTCCGAAGAAGATGAGTACCTCGGCATCGTTCCCGGGGCACTTCCTGGGGCGCAAGCTCTTCAAACCGGACGCACGTCTGCTCGGCGGACGCCGCGCCATGATCATGAGTGGCGAATACGACAAGGTGTTCCCCATGGACATCCTGCCCGAATATCTCGTCAAAGCCATCCTTGCCAAAGATATCGACCGCATGGAGAAACTCGGCATCTACGAGGTTGCACCCGAGGATTTCGCCCTGGCCGAATATGCCGACACCTCGAAACTCGAGCTGCAGAAAATCGTGCGCGAAGGCCTCGACTACCTGCGCAAGGAGCTGTCGTGACACCCCACGCGACCATCATAAAGAAAAACATCAACTCACGATAAAACCTGACGCTTTGAAAGCTTTAAAGAAACTGATGGACAAGGCGCGCCCGGCGTTCGAGCCCGGCGGAAAGCTCCATGCGTTCAAGTCGGTCTACGACGGCATGGATACCTTCTTGTTCACACCCCGCGAGACATCGGCCTCGGGGGTACACATCCATGACAGCATGGACTCGAAACGCACCATGATCATCGTGATTGTGGCGCTGTTGCCCTGTCTGCTCTTCGGCATGTACAACTGCGGCTACCAGAACTGGCTGGCCGCCGGCGAGACAACATTCCCCTTCTGGTCAATGATGCTCTACGGTTTCCTGGCCGTTCTGCCCCGCATCGTCGTGTCATACGTCGTGGGCCTCGGCATCGAATTCACCGTGGCACAGTGGAAGAAAGAGGAGATTCAGGAGGGATTCCTGGTGACCGGCATCCTCATCCCGATGATCTGCCCCATAGAGACCCCGCTGTGGATGATCGCCGTGGCTACCGCCTTCTCGGTAATCTTCGTCAAGGAGGTCTTCGGCGGCACAGGCTACAACATCTTCAATGTGGCGCTGGTGACCCGCGCGTTCCTCTTCTTCGCCTATCCGGCACAGATGAGCGGCGACAATGTCTTCGTATCAAAGAATTCAATCCTCGGCCTCGGTTTCCAGGCTCCCGACACCTTCTCGGGCGCCACTCCGCTGGGCCAGATAGCAGTATCGGGCGCGCAGTCAGCCACCGACCTGCAGACCGCCATGACCGACCTCTCGGGCAAAGCCATTGACCTGTGGCAGATGTTCGTGGGCCTGATGCCCGGCTCGTTCGCCGAGACCTCGACACTGTGCATCCTCATCGGCGCCGTGATTCTGCTTGCCACCGGCATCGCCTCGTGGCGCATCATCCTGTCGGTATTCGCCGGCGGCGCGGTGATGTCGCTCATAGCGCACTGGTGCGCCACCCCCACCTACCCCGCCTCGTTCCTGACGGTGGGCGAGCAGCTCTGCCTGGGCGGTTTCGCTTTCGCCGCGGTGTTCATGGCTCCGGACCCCGTGACCTCGTGCCGCACAAATACCGGCAAGTACATCTACGGTTTCCTGGTGGGCGTGATGGCCATAATCATCCGCACCTATAACAACGGCTACCCCGAGGGCGCCATGATGGCCGTGCTGCTGATGAACGCACTGGCTCCGCTGATCGACTACTGCGTGGTCGAGGCCAATGTGCGCCGCCGCATGCGCCGTCTTCCCGCCAACGACTGACAACCACTTCACCATACCAGACAGATACAGAAATGCTGAACAAACAGAGCAACGTTTACACAATTGTCTACATCACAGTGATGGTGCTGGTGGTGGGCACCGCCCTGGCATTCACAGCCATGTCGCTTAAAGACAAGCAGATTGAGAACGCCAACGCCGACAAGATGGGCCAGATCCTGCAGTCGGTGCACCTGTCGGCCGACCGCGCCACCGTTGTCGCCGACTTCGCGAAATACATCACCTCGCAGGAGGTGGTGAACTCGCGCGGCGAGCGTGTCGAGGGCACCGCCTTTGACATCGACGTGGCCGCCGAATCAAAGAAACCCGCCGACGAGCGCCTGCTCCCCGTCTATGTGTGCCAGCTCCCTGACGCCGGCACCAAGTACATCATCCCCCTCTCCGGCATGGGCCTCTGGGGTCCCATCTGGGGGTACGTGGCCTTCGATGCCGACGGCACCACAATCTACGGCGCGTTCTTCGGCCATCAGGGCGAGACCCCGGGCCTGGGTGCCGAAATCACCAAACCGGCCTTCACCGACCAGTTCAAAGGCCTCTCGGTGCTCAAGGACAACACCTTCGTGCCCGTAGAGGTAGTGAAGAAAGGACTCAAGCCCGAAGGGAACGCCGACTATGTCGACGGCATCTCGGGCGGCACAATCACCTCAAAGGGCGTGAGCGCCATGCTTAACGACTGCCTCACACCCTACAAGGCCTTCCTTGAGAGTCTGCGCGCAGGCACAGCCCCTGCCGCCGGAGACGCCACAGACGCCGCTGACGACACTGCCGTCACCGACGCACAGGCCGAGGCAACCGATCCCCAACTTGACGAAACCCTTTAACCCGTCGCAGAAATGGCAGAAAAAACAAGTTACAAGGATATATTCTTCAATCCGTTCTCAAAGAACAATCCGGTAATCGTGCAGGTGCTGGGCATCTGCTCGTGCCTGGCCGTTACGGCCAAGCTCGAACCGGCCATAGTGATGGGTATCTCGGTAATCGCCGTGCTGGCGTTCTCGAACGTCATCATCTCGCTGATACGCAACACCATCCCCACCAACATCCGCATCATCGTGCAGCTCGTGGTGGTGGCCGCGCTGGTAATCATCGTCAACCAGCTGCTGCTGGCCTACGCCTACGACGTGTCAAAGCAGCTGTCGGTCTTCATCGGCCTGATCATCACCAACTGTATCCTTATGGGCCGTCTTGAGGCCTTCGCCATGGGCAACCGTCCCTGGCCCTCGTTCCTCGACGGCGTGGGCAACGGCATCGGATACGCGCTGATACTGATAATCATCGGTTTCTTCCGCGAACTGCTCGGCTCGGGCACCCTGCTCGGGTTCCAGGTGGTACCCCAGTCGTGGTACGACGCCGGCTACGCCAACAACGGCCTGATGATCCTGCCGCCGATGGCGCTCATCGTGGCCGCCTGCATCATCTGGGTGCACCGCGCACGCAACAAAGAACTTCAGGAAAACAATTGACAAACCCCGACAGAATCCCGATAAATGGAAAACCTTAATTTGTTCATCCGGTCGATTTTTGTCGACAACATGGTCTTCGCCTACTTCCTGGGCATGTGCTCGTTCCTGGCCGTGTCAAAGAACGTAAAGACCGCTTTCGGCCTCGGCGTGGCCGTCACATTCATGCTTGTGGTCACCCTGCCGATCAACTATCTGCTTGAAAACCTCGTGCTGAAACCCGGGGCGCTCGTATGGCTCTCCGAGGATCTGGCCGACGTAGACCTCAGTTTCCTGTCGCTCATCCTGTTCATCGCCGTGATCGCCTCGATGACCCAGCTTGTGGAGATGGCTGTCGAGAAATACTCGCCGTCGCTCTACGCCTCGCTGGGCATCTTCCTGCCGCTGATCGCCGTGAACTGCGCCATCCTCGGCGGCTCGCTGTTCATGCAGCAGCGCGGATTCGCCAACGTCTGGACTGCCACCTGCGCCGGCGCCGGCTGGGGCCTTGGCTGGCTACCGGCCATCCCAACCATAATTTCTTGG
>USKE01000082.1 GCA_900555165.1 uncultured Porphyromonadaceae bacterium
TCGCCGAGTCGTCAGTAACCTTGAAGGTGAGTGTGAACGGCGCGCTGTACCAGTTGGAGGGGTACTTGGCAATCTCGAAACACTGTGCCGGGAACGAGATTGTATAGTCACCCTCGGCGGTGATGGCCTCGTTGAACTCAAGCCAGATCACATGCGCCTCGTTGAAAGTATCCTCGTCGGGGGTGAGGGTATAGGGTGCCTCAACCGTGCCGGCGTCGCTGGTGACGGTTATACCACCGGCCTCAGGGCCTACGTAGGCCGATGTGAGCTTGGGATACATCACGGCAATCTTCTTCAGCTCTTTGACCGACGAACCTGTTGCCGGG
The DNA here is from genome assembly GCA_900555165.1 of uncultured Porphyromonadaceae bacterium. GTDB lineage: Bacteria > Bacteroidota > Bacteroidia > Bacteroidales > Muribaculaceae > UBA7173. Next base: position 327 of record USKE01000082.1, read on the forward strand.
TCTGATGTCACTTCGCCGGTGTACCAGTCGGGTTCGGGCAGGTCGCCGCCGGTAACGATTACGGTTACCAGGAACGGCGCGTTGTCGGTCTCGCTGTAGCCGTAGAAGGTGCCCTCAGGTATATATATGGTGTAGTGGCCCGGGGTGTTGATCGGTTTGGCGAGTGTCCAGGTGAGGATGTTGTCGGCTGTGCCGGATACGTTCGAGATTACGTCGACACGTTCGCCGTTTATCGTGATCTGCGGGCGGCGCGATGCCTGAGTGAGGAACATCTCGGCCGAGGCCTCTACGGCGAAAGTGGAGAGTACCGGCACCTCGGAGCCTGCCGCGGGAGTGAAGGTGTACCCTTCGGGCACCGTGTTCTGCACGGTGTCGTCGCCGCCGGGGGTGTCACCGCCGGTTCCAACCTCTATAATATATGTAAACTCGATTACAGGGTTGGGGTCATCCTCCCATCCGATGAGGAAGGTGTCTTCGGCAATGATGATGTTGTATGTGCCGTCATTGTTAATCGGGGTGTCGAGTGTGAACGTGAGATTCTCGTAGTTTTCCGACAGCGAGAGGGCAGTTTCGTATGAGCGGCCGTTGACGAGAATTTCGGCCGTGGAAGTGCCGAATTTCATGCTGAGCCACCCGGCCGAGATGGTGAATGAGGATATTGACTGCATAACCGCGCCCGGTTGAGGCGTTACCCGGATGCCCGAGGGGAGGTCTGCGGCCTGTGCGCCCTGGTACAGCAGGACTATCGCAAATAAAAGGGAGGTAATGAATCTTGTCATCAGATATGATATTATGGTTAATAAATTTGTCGTTCGGTGTGTGCGTAGAATAAACGAAAACAGCCCGTTTCACAACGGGCTGTTCCTTTTAAACCTTTATCTTAATCTAATACTATGAAAAACACACATGCAAAGGAACAAACTTATCTGAACATACGCAATACCCTGTTGAAAAAATCTCTGTAAAAATTCTGTATCATTTTTACTCCGTATGCATGCGATTGTCGTATGTATGCAATGTAACCTCCCTAAAATCAAAATTATATACGGCCGGGTATGTGCAAGTTGTTTTGTATAACCCGATAGTTGTGAAAATCCGGCTTTAACTAAAATTAACTGAGCCGGTCATCCCACAACCTCGGTTAAACCGCCTTGTAGACGCTGTGGGGCGTTCCCGAGCCGGGTTTGCTCTCCGTGACTGCCATTACGGCATCATCGTTGCATGCCAGGTCGCGTTTTGGTTTCTGTAATGTGGCTCTGTAAAACGTTTCTTAAAAAATATGACGAAAAAATTTGGTGGGAAAGAAAAAAGGTAGTACCTTTGCATCGCGTTTGGGAAAACGCACCAACTCAAACTTATCGCTATTCATGTCTTCGTAGCTCAGTTGGTAGAGCAACTGACTCTTAATCAGTGGGTCCAGGGTTCGAGCCCCTGCGAGGACACATAACACCGGCAAGCCAGACAGGCTTGCCGGTGTTATGTTGTTTGGGGGGTGAGGCAATGGGAGCGATGGGAATTATGGGAATGATGGGAATTATGGGAGGGATGGGTGTGATGGGTGTGATGGGAGTCGGGAGTATGGGTGAGTGAGCGACGGGATGGTGAAAGCGGTGGCGCTTGCGTCTTGGCGGCCATGTGTAAGTGATGTCTGTCGGTGATATGCTATTTTGATAAAAAATATGCAGCGGGTGTGCCTACAACAAAATAATTGCTTACCTTTGCGCTACAAACACGAATCCTGTCAGTAAACTGTGCTGAACTGCCGGTTCCCGGCCGCTGCCGGTTATGGCGGCGTCAAAGCAACTGCTTGAGATGCAAAAGGTAATAAAACGGATATTCGATATCATATTCTCGCTGATTGCCATTGTGGCGCTGTTGCCGCTGTGGCTTGTGGTGGGTGTGTGGATTGCTGTGTCGTCGCCCGGAGGCGTGTTTTTCAGGCAGAGGCGCACCGGTTACCGGGGACGTGAGTTCGATTTGCTGAAGTTCAGGTCGATGTATGTAAACAAGAATGCTGACTCGGAGCAGGCGACCAAGGGGGATCCGCGTATCACACGTGTGGGGCAGATACTGCGCAAATCGTCGCTCGACGAATTGCCCCAGCTGCTTAATGTGCTCAAGGGGGATATGTCGATTATCGGGCCGCGACCGCATATGCTGGCGCATACAGAGTATTATTCACGCCTCATCCCCGACTATATGCGGCGCCACGAGATGCGCCCCGGCCTCACGGGCTACGCCCAGATTCTCGGCTATCGCGGCGCTACTCCCCGCCTTGAGGATATGGAGCGGCGCGTGCGGGCCGATATAGAGTATGTCGACCGTTTTTCGCTCTGGCTCGACCTTAAGATTTTCGCCGTCACGCTGTGGAAGATGCTCACGCTGAAACTGTGATGCTGCCACGGGCGTTTGCATTTGCAAACAACGGGTATAAACTTTTGATTTTCAGATTTGCGACAGTCTCGTCCGGGTAGGATGGAGGCTCTTTTTTATCTCTTCCCCAAGGGGTGTTGATAACTTTTTTGGAATAAGGGTGGTTTTTTGCTGTTTGGAGTTGTAAATTCTTCATTAAAATTTTGTAATTTTACGCTCGATTTCAAGAATATCGCACATCCCTTTACTCACCCCGTAATGGATACAATACAGACACTTGAACACAATGAGCCATACCACATTCCGGCCCTGCTGCCGCAGGTGCTCGAGGGGCTTGACGTGCGTCCCGGCGGGGTGTATGTCGACTGTACTCTCGGCGGGGGTGGTCATACTCGCGAGATCCTCGCGCGCCTCGACCCGGCGCAGGGCGGCCATCTGCTGTCGTTTGACCAGGATGCCGACGCCATAGCACGTGCCGAGAGCGACTCCGCGCTCAGCGGAAATGCGGCCTTCACGGCTGTTTACGGCAACTTCCGGTATCTTCGCAACTTTCTCCGCTTTTACGGGGTGGAGGCTGTAGACGGTATTCTCGCCGACCTCGGGGTGTCGTTTCATCATTTCGATGATCCCGGGCGTGGGTTTTCTTTCCGCTGGGAGGGCCCCCTTGACATGCGAATGAACGCCCGCGCCGCCACAGACGCCGCCACCCTGGTGAACACCGCCGATGCCGACCGTCTCGAAGAGATATTCAGGCTTTACGGCGAACTGCCGCAGGCGCGTCGTCTGGCACGTGCCGTCGCCGATGCCGCGCGCCGGCAGCGGGTGGCCACCGTCGAGCAGCTGCTCGGCATCGTAAGGCCGCTGATTAGTCCGCGCCGCGAGAAAAAGGAGCTGGCGCAGGTTTTCCAGGCGTTGCGCATCGAGGTGAATGACGAAATCGGCGCTCTGCGCGCCCTGCTCGTGCAGTCGCTGAAGGCGCTGAAACCCGGCGGACGGCTTGCCGTGATTACCTACCACTCGCTTGAAGACCGCCTGGTGAAGAACTTCATGAAATCAGGCAACCTCGAGGGGCGCGTCGAGAAAGATTTCTACGGTCGCGTGCTCTCGCCGCTGAAACTGCTCAATTCCAAGGCTATAGTCCCCGACGAGGCCGAGGTTGAGCGCAACCCGCGCTCGCGCAGCGCCAAACTGCGCATCGCACAGAAACTCTGACATCACACCACCCGTCTCATCACACACCACGCAATGGCACAGGAAAAACCGGCTAAGAAAAAAAGCTCGCGATGGCAGGGGGCACTCCACGGAAGGGTGCTCTCGCTTGACTTCCTGCGCCGCCACTGGCTTTTGGTGCTGGCGGTGACCTCGATGCTGATGATTTACATCACCAGCCGCTATACCTGCCAGACCCAGATGGAGGATATACGCGGGCTCGAACGCGAGCTCGAAATCGCCAAGACCGAGCGCATCCGCGAGAAGTCGGCCTACATGAGCCGGATCCGCGAATCGCAGATGCAGCACATGGCCGACTCCCTCAGGCTGGGGCTGCAGATACAGGACCAGCCCCCCTACCGCATAAAACGGGGTTCCGGGCGGCGCTGACGCTCATCCCTGATACTCTCTTCCTCTCATCCTCTCTCCCCTCCGTCTCCAACTCACATTCCCCTTCGGGTTCCAACAGGTCAATCTCTCACACAATATGCCCCAGAAAAAAGACAACCGCATACACATCCTGTTCCGCTACGGTCTGATCACCGCCCTGATTCTGGTGTTTTCGGGCGCCATCGCCTCGAAACTCTTCTCGACCACCGTGGTGCATGCCGACGACTGGAACCGCAAGGCCATGCAGGAACTTGAGCGTGTCGACACCATTCTGCCCGAGCGCGGCGACATCCTGTCGAGCAGCGGTTCGATTTTGGCCACCAATCTGCGCTACTACACGGTGCGCCTCGACTTCCGCTCGGAGCGTTTCCTCGAGCACCGATACCGTCTGGCTCTCGACTCCATCGCCGACTCGCTGGCCGTCTATTTCCCCCAGCGCTCGCGTCAGCAGTGGCGCGACTATATGGAGGGCCCGCTGAAGAAAGACCCAGACCGCCGTCCGCGCGCCTTCAAGGTACTGTCGGGCCTCAGTTTCGCGCAGTTGCAGCATCTCAAGACATTCCCCTTCTTCTGCATAAAGAACCCCAACAAGAGCGGCATGACGGTCGAGACCGTCATGAAACGCACCAACCCCTACGGTGCTATGGCGCGCCGTTCGGTGGGTGCCGTTGGTCAGACCGCCGAATGCCGCGAGATTCACGGCATCTCGGGGCTTGAGAAGGCACTTGACTCACTGCTCTACGGTGTGCCCGGTGTGGCAAAGAAGATTCCGCTGACGAAAAACATCGTGGACTGGACCGACATACCCCCCGTGCCGGGCTACACCCTGCGCACCACCATCGACATACAGCTGCAGGATATCGTGGAGAACGAGCTGAACCGTGTGCTCGACAGCTGCCGGGCGGACTGGGGCTGCGCCATTCTGATGGATGTGAAGACCGGCGACATCAAGGCGATCTCGAACCTCGAGATGGCCAAGGACGGCTCGGGCTACATCGAGGCCCTGAACTACGCCGTGGTCGGTTTCGAGCCGGGTTCGGTGGTGAAACCCATCTCGATGATGATAGCTCTCGAAGACGGCATTGTCGACAACCTTGAAGAGGTCATCCCCATCGGCAAGAGCTGGGCCTACGGCGGCGGCCGTCCCATCACCGACTCGCACTACAACGGGTCGCTGCGGGTGCGCGAGGTCATCGAGCAGTCGTCGAACATCGGCATGGCCCGCATCATCACCCGCAAGTACGACAAGAACCCCAAGGGGTTTGTCGACCGTCTGCGCGAGATCGGATTCCTCGAACCTATGGGCACCGGCATCGCCGGCGAGCATGTGCCGTATTTCAACCCCGACCCGAAACGCATCGACCTGTCGCGAATGTCATACGGCTACACGTCGCAGATTCCCCCCATCTACACCCTCTCGATCTACAACGCCATCGCCAACGGAGGCCGCTACGTGCGTCCGCGTCTGGTTACAGACCTGATTACCGAAGATTACGACTCGGTGATTCCGGTGAGCTACATCCGCGACCGCATCTGCTCGGAAGAGAATGCACGCAAGATGCAGTACATGCTCAAACAGGTGGTGTGGGGCCCCCACGGCACCGGGCGTTCACTCAAGAACGACAAGGTTGCTTTGGCCGGTAAGACCGGTACCTGCTACAGTGTCAACCCCAAGACCCGCACCTACGATACCGGGCGCAAGCGCCTGGCGTTCTGCGGATTCTTCCCCGCCGACAACCCCATGTACTCGTGCATGGTGCTTACATATTACCCGAAACGCTACATGTTCGGCGCCGCCTCTACCTCGGGACAGGTGATGCGTAACATCGCCCTGAAGATGTATGCCCGCGGCATGCTTGGCAACACCCCCGACTATGCCGAAGGGAACACCGGCGCCAAACGCCCGCAGCTTTACGCCTCGAACAGCGCCGAGCGGCACAAGAGTGTGCGCAAGGCGGCACGCATCGCCTCTGAGGTGCACCCCTCGAAACCGCGCGCGATGCCCAAGGGCACCGTGCCTTCGGTGGCCGGCCTGGGGATACGCGAGGCGCTTGTGGCCATAGAGCGCGCCGGGGACGAGGAGGCGTTCACGGGCCAGGGGTTCGTGAAAGGGCAGACCCCCGCCGCCGGCACCGTGGCCCCGCGCGGCACCCGCGTCACCCTGACCCTGGGTGTGTGATGAAACTGAAAACAACTGAAAACGATATATAGTTAAAAACGCAGATATGCTTCTAACAGAACTCATTTCGGCCCTCGGGCCCTGCCAGGTGACAGGTCCGGCCGACATACAGATATCATCGCTTGAGTCTGACTCGCGCAAGGCCGGGGAAGGCTCGATGTTCGTGGCCGTGCGCGGCGTCACGGGCGACGGCCACTCGTTCATCCCGTCGCTCAAAGGGAAAGGTGTGGCAGCTTTCGTGGTGGAGGAGATGCCCGACGAACTGTTCGAGGGCGCGGCCTACATCAAGGTCGCCGACACCGCCGAGGCGCTCGGCCTGCTTGCCTCGCGCTGGTATGGCGACCCCTCGCGCAAACTGCACCTGGTCGGCGTCACCGGCACCAACGGCAAGACCACCACTGCCACGCTGATCTACGAGATGGCCCGCATGATGGGTTTCAAGGCCGGTCTGCTCTCGACCGTGGTGAACTATATCGACACCGAGGCCGTGCATGCCTCGCAGACAACTCCTGACCCCCTGACCATCAACGCCCTGCTGGCACGTATGGTCGAGGCCGGATGCACATACGCCGCAATGGAGGTGAGCAGCCACGCCGCCGCTCAGCGCCGCATCGCCGGACTGAAATTCGCCGGTGGCGTCTTCACCAACCTCACCCGCGACCACCTCGACTACCACAAGACCGTGCAGAACTACCTCAACGCCAAGAAGAAATTCTTTGACGGTCTGGACGCCGACGCCTTCGCCCTCACCAACGCCGACGACAAGGTTGGCGTCGTGATGCTGCAGAACACCGCCGCGCGCCACTCTACATACTCGCTGCGCACCATGGCCGATTTCCGCGGCCGCATCGTAGAGGAACGCCTCGACGGCATGCTGCTCCGTCTCAACGACCGCGAGATCAACGTGATGTTCACCGGCCGTTTCAACGCCTATAACCTCACCGCCGTTTACGGCGCATGCTGTCTGTTAGGTTGGGATTCCGACGACGTACTGGTCAAGATGAGCCGTCTGGTGCCGGTGGCCGGTCGATTCCAGACATTCCACTCCCCCAAGGGTGTGACCGCCATCGTAGACTATGCCCATACGCCTGACGCCGTAGTAAATGTCATCACCGCCATACGCGAGGTGCTGGGCGCCAACGGCCGCATCTTCACCGTCGTGGGCGCCGGCGGCAACCGCGACAAGGGGAAACGCCCCATAATGGCCGCCGAGGCCGCGCGTCTGAGCGATGTGGTAATCCTTACCTCCGACAATCCCCGTTTCGAGGAGCCGGGCGCCATTCTACGCGACATGGAGGCCGGTCTGGCCGACGAGCCTGCGCTGCAGGAACGCACCCGTTCGGTTGTCGACCGCCGCGAGGCAATCCGCCTGGCCGTGGCCGAGGCCCGCAAGGGTGACGTAGTGCTCATCGCCGGAAAGGGTCATGAGGACTATCAGGAGATTCGCGGCGTGAAACATCATTTCGATGACCGCGAGGAGGTGCAGGCCGCTTTCGCCGCCGAGGCCTGAGAGCCACACCGTCTATTCAACCAACCTTACAGACACCTGAATAACCGTGTTTTACTATCTGTTTGACCTGCTTAAGGATACCGGCTTTCCCGGCGCAAGGCTGATGGACTACATCACCTTCCGGTCGGGGGCGGCCCTGATACTCTCGCTGTTCATCGCCATGGTCTTCGGCCGTCGCATAATCGACCGTCTGCAGAAGATGCAGGTGGGGGAGATTGTGCGCAACCTCGGCCTCGAGGGGCAGATGAAAAAGACAGGCACACCCACCATGGGTGGCATAATCATCATCGTCGCCACGCTGGTGCCATGCCTGCTGGTGGGTAACCTCACCAACATCTACATGATACTGATGCTCGTGTCGGTGGTGTGGCTCGGGTCGCTCGGTTTCGCCGACGACTGGCTGAAGATGCGGCGCCACAACAAAGACGGCATGAGCGGCAAGTTCAAGATTATCGGCCAGGTGGGCCTCGGACTTATCGTGGGCCTGACAATGATGCTTTCGCCGGACATCGTGATGCGCCAGAACCATGAGGTGATAAACCGCGAGTCGAATACCGTTGAGGAGATCATCTACGAGTCGCAGGAGATCAAGGGTACCCAGACCACCATCCCCTTCGTGAAAGAGAACAACCTCGACTATGCCGACTTCACCCGCTGGCTCGGCGACAATGCCCAGGCGGGCGGCTGGATTCTCTTCATACTGGTTGCCATCTTCTTCGTCACCGCCACCTCAAACGGCGCCAACCTCACCGACGGTCTCGATGGCCTGGCGGCCGG
>USKE01000083.1 GCA_900555165.1 uncultured Porphyromonadaceae bacterium
CAGTCGGTGGTCGGGGGGGGGGAGCCATACCGTCTCGGCCTCCTTGGCATTCTTCTTCAAGTCGGCGACAAGCTGTTTCTTGTCGTCGGGAATCTCGTAGACCGGCTCGAATGAGCCGTCCTTTAGGTCGTCGATGCTGAAATTCTTTTTCCGCAGGTCGCGTATGTGGCCGTAGCTCGACATGACCTTGTAGTCACTGCCGAGGAATTTTTCAATAGTCTTGGCTTTGGCCGGGGACTCAACGATAACCAGATTTTTCAACATCGCGATATAAGTGTGTATATAAGTGAGTTAGCAACAGAACCCGCTCCTATATAATAAGGTGTGGGCATTTTGGCCGCAAAATTACTAAAATTTCATCAATTGAAAACAAAAATTTTTCGCCCCGGGTTCATTCCCCCGGCTCTCGCGGGCGCCTTAAGTCTATAAGACTTATGCTCCTCTGAAAGCCCCTGCATAAAATTTGTTAACCGCATGGAATCTGTTTTCGGTGCATGCGGCTCGCCGCAATGTCATTTGGGCATGGTTGCCTCTCCGGCACCGGGCTTGCGTGGCCGGCTATTTCTAAAAAAACATAAAAATTTGGGGGGCACGCGAGATTAAGTTAATTTTGTAGTTTGATTGAGAGCCGTGCGGAATATCCTGCCGGCAAGAAATTCTGAACAGTTACTTAACACAGCGAGAGACAACAACATCATCACCTGATGAAACAATACAGACTGATCAACAACATTCTGGGTTGGTTCTGCTTTGCAGTGGCGGCAGTGACCTACCTGTTGACCGTCGAGCCGACGGCCAGTTTCTGGGATTGCCCCGAGTTCATTGCCCAGGGCATGAAACTTGAGGTGGGCCACCCGCCGGGCAACCCTATCTTCATGCTTGCCGCCAGGTTCTTCGTGAACTTCGCCGGCGGCGATGTCACCAAGGCCGCGCTTATGGTCAACTCGATGTCGGCGCTGCTGTCGGCCGGTACGATACTGCTGCTTTTCTGGACCATCACCCACCTGGTGAAACGTCTGATTGTCAGTGACGACGCCACATCAATCTCCTGGACCCGCATGGCCGTGATATTCGGCTCGGGCATCTGCGGCGCCTTGGCCTACACGTGGAGCGACACCTTCTGGTTCTCGGCCGTCGAGGGTGAGGTCTACGCTTTCTCGTCGTTCTGTACGGCCCTGGTATTCTGGCTGATACTTAAATGGGAGAACCGTGCCGACCAGCCGGGTGCCGACCGCTATCTGGTGCTGATCGCATACATCATCGGCGTGTCTATAGCCGTGCATCTGCTTAACCTGCTCTGCATCCCCGCCATCGTGCTGGTGATATATTACCGCAAGTTCCGCAACACCACGGCCACGGGGTCACTTATCGCCTTAGGTGTGTCGGCCATCCTGGTGGCTCTGATTCTGTTCGGTCTGGTACCTGGATTCATCGAGGTGGCCGGCTATTTCGAGCTTTTCTTCGTGAACACGCTCGGGCTGTCATACAACATCGGCGTGCTGGTGTATGCCCTTCTGTTTGTGTTGGTTGCCATCTGGTGTGTGCGCACGCTCTACCGCCAGCGCTCGGTGTCGGCTGTACGTTGGTCGTTCCTGCTCACGGTTCTGCTGAGCGGCATCCCCTTCATCGGTAGCTCGCTCTGGATTCCGGTGATCATGCTCGGCGCACTGGCCGTATGGCTGTGGGCCGCCAAGAAACTGCCCGTGCGCATCCTCACCCTTACGGCACTGTCGATTCTGGTGATTTTCGTGGGTTATTCGTCATACGCCCTGCTGCTTATCCGCTCGGCCGCCAACCCGCCGATGAATCAGAACTCGCCCGACAATGTATTCGCCCTCTCGTCATACCTCAACCGCGAGCAGTACGGTGACACCCCGCTGCTTTACGGCCCCACATTCGCCTCGACAGTGGTGAGGGAGCTCACCCCTGCCGGTGAATATACCTATCACCGCATTCCGGGCAAGAACGTGTATGCCAAGGCCGTGAAGACCTCGCCCGACCAGCCCGACCGGTATGTCGTGGCCCGTCAGGAAACCAAATACGCCATGACGCCCGAGATGTTCTTCCCGCGCATGTATTCCACCGCCTCAACTCACCCCGAGGCATATATGGAGTGGATCGGCGCGTCGGCCGATGACCTGGCGCGCGTCGAGGCGCCTCTTGTCGTCGACCCTGACGGCAACACCATACAGACCGCCACACTGGCGCGCCCGACCTTCGCCCAGAACATGCAGTATTTCATGAATTACCAGCTCAACTACATGTACTGGCGCTATTTCATGTGGAATTTCGCAGGCCGTCAGAACGACCTGGCCGGGCAGGGCGAGGCCAACCGCGGCAACTGGATTTCAGGCATTTCGTTTATCGACAATCCGCGCCTGGGCGACCAGAGCCTCCTTCCCGACGAGTACGGAAATGGTAACAAGGGGCACAACGTGTTCTTCATGCTCCCGCTGCTGATGGGGCTGTTCGGTCTGTCGTGGCAGGCGTTCCACTCGAAACGCGGCATCGAGCAGTTCTGGGTGATATTCTTCTTCTTCTTCATGACGGGTATCGCCATCGTGCTCTACCTCAACCAGCCCCCTCTGCAGCCGCGTGAGCGCGATTATGCCTTTGCCGGGTCGTTCTATGCGTTTGCCATCTGGCTCGGCATGGGCGTGGCAGCCATCGACGCATTCGTGCGCTGGCTCATGGCAAAGAAAGAGAAACCGGCGCACGGGGCTGCAAAACCCGCTGTTACGGAGCGTGTCGACTCGCCCGCAGCGCTCAAGACCGCGGCTGTGGTGGCCGTGGCCATAGGTGTGCTGGTGCCGCTGCAGATGGTATCGCAGACCTGGGACGACCATGACCGTTCGGGCCGCTACACCACACGCGATTTCGGCATGAACTACCTTTCGTCGGTAGATCAGAACGGCATAATCTTCACCAACGGCGACAACGACACATTCCCCCTGTGGTACGCCCAGGAGGTGGAAGGATTCCGTCCCGACGTGCGTGTCGTAAACCTCTCGTATCTCACCACCGACTGGTACGCCAACCAGATGCGCGTGGCCACCGAAGGTGCGCCCGGCATCGACATGATGGCTACGCCGGCCGACTATGCCTTTGACCGTCTGCAGTATTCGTTCATCGCTCCGGCCGACTCGTCACAGCGCGTGCAGGTATCGACCGCCCTTGAGGATCTCTACCGCAACCCCGCCGCCATGGAGATGGGCCAGCGTGTGCTGCGTTATCCGCGCATGTATATCCCCGTCAATGCCGCCGAGGCCGTGAAGGCCGGTGTAATCGGCGAGCGCGAGGCTCCCGCCGTGGGCGATGCCATAGAGATCGACCTTGCTAACGACCCCTACAACGGTGGTGCCGGCGTGACACTGAGCCAGGCGCTGTCGCTCGACATGCTCAACACCTCGGTCAAGAACGGCTGGAACCGTCCGGTCTACGTGGCCATGACAGTGCCCGATGAGTATTACCTGTCGATGTCGCCCTACATGCGCAACACCGGTCTGGCATACCAGTTTACCCCTCTGCGTAATCCCGAGCCGGGACAGGCCGGACAGCGCACCTGGACCGACACCGACAAGATGTACCGCAACGTCACCGAAAAATTCCGCTGGGGCGGCGTGGCCGATACCAAGGATATATACCTTGACGAGACGGTGCGCCGCATGGTCACCACCCACCGCTCGGCGGTGGCTGACCTGGCCACAGCGCTCTATTTCGAAGGATATGACGCCCTTAACCCCGCCGACAGTACTTCGGTCAGCGATGCCGACCGCAAGTTTGCCGCCGACCGTTTCGCCAAGGCGGAGACCGTGCTGAAACTGGTTGACGAGAAACTTCCCGCCTCGGTTGTGCCATACAGCATACAGATCGGCGAGCAGATCGCACGCCTCTACCTGATGCTCGGCCTCCAGTCCGAGAACCAGGAGCTGCAGCAGCGCGGCATGCGGATTCTCGAGAGCGAGATACTGCGTTACGGCAAATACCTCCCCTACTTCCGCGAACTGCGCCGCACCCTCCCCGGCTGGGGCTACTCGGGTCTGTCGGCCACCGACCGCTATGTGCCCGTGTACCTCTACACCCTCATCGAGGACTACATGACCTATGGCGGCGATACCGACAACCTCACCAAGAGACTTTCGGCCGCCGGCATCAACATCAACGATCTTGAGGAGTATCTGCCCCAACAGTGACACGCACAGGCCCGGGGTCCAAACACTTGGGGCCCGGCCGGTGTTTTAATCTGTGACAGACAGGGAATACCGTGGGACGAGCAAAGCGAGTCCCCGGTCTTCAAATCCCTCACAGCACCACAGTTATGGAAACCATCAAAGTAAAGATCATAAACCGCTCGCACCATCCGCTGCCTGCGTACGCCACTCCCGGCTCGGCAGGCATGGATGTGAGGGCGTTCCTTAAGGAACCCGTGACCCTCGGGCCCCTTGAACGCGCGCTCATCCCCACCGGGCTATACATGCAGCTGCCCCACGGCTACGAGTGCCAGATACGCCCGCGCAGCGGCCTGGCCATCAAGCACGGTATCTCGCTGGTGAACACCCCCGGCACCGTTGATGCCGACTATCGCGGCGAAATCGGCGTCATCGTCATCAACCTCTCCAACGAACCGTTCACCATCAACGACGGCGAGCGCATCTGCCAGATGGTGATCAAGGAATACACCCGCGTAGACTGGGAGCCGGTTGACCGCATCGACGAAACCGAGCGCGGCCACGGCGCCTTCGGTCACACCGGCCTCTGAGGCGCCCCCGTTTCACCTCACAGAAACAAGAACCACCTGCATTTTCCCTTATGAGAGCTCTCAGGCACATATTCACTCTGGTGGCCGCCATGACCCTGGCGGCCGTGGCTGTTTCGGGCTACTCCAAACCGAAAGGGAAAAGCCGCCCGGAGCCCTGGAGCGAGCGCACTGCCCAGCGCAAGGCCGACCTCTACTTCATGGAGGCACAGCGCCAGAACCTGCTCGGCAACGACGACGCCTTCTTCGACATCATGTCGCAGGCCTGGGAGCTTGACAGCACCGACAGCGGCGTGGGTCAGCTGTTAGGTTACTACATGCTCGCTCTGGGCCAGAACGACACCACTTACGCCCACAAGGGGTACATGATGATGCGCCGCCGGTTCGACGAGAATCCCGCCGACTATTATTCGTCGGTGTTCTACGGCATGATCAATGACCGCCTCGGCAACGTGGGCGAGTCAAACCGCGTGTGGCGCAAACTTCACGAGCTTAACCCCGACAATTCAGACATATCGCTGAAGTTCGCCGAGGCCCTCATGGCCTCGCGTGACTCGGCGGCTCTGCGCGAGTCGATCGGCGTGCTCGACGCCATCGAGCGTGTCGAAGGGCACGACCTGGGCATAACCTCGCACAAAGTGCGCGCCCTGTTGCAGCTGAAAGACTCCACCGAGGCCCTGGCGCAGTTGCGTGCGTTCCGCCTGGCGTCGCCGCGCAACGCCGACATACTGATTTACTCGGGCGATGTCTTCGGCGCCCTCTCGCAGCCCGATTCGGCCATTTACTACTATGACCAGGCATGCAGGGTCGATTCAGGCTACGGACTCGCTTACTACAAACGCGCCCAGTATTACAAGCAGACAGGCGACTCAGCCGCTTACCGCCGCGAAATCACCCAGGCGCTCGGCCAGGAATCGCTCGACGTAGAGGTGAAAGCCGAACTGCTGAAGGCCTATACGCTTGACATATACAACGATACCGCCGACAATCCCGAGATCGAGGAGCTGTTTGACCGTGTGATCCAGCAGCATCCGCACGAGGGGTCGGTCCGCGACCTGTATTCATCGTATCTGGTGGCGCGCCGTCATTTTGACCGCGCCGCCGAACAGCAGGAGATCGCCCTCGACGCCAATCCCGCCGACTCGGTGCGTTGGATGACCGTGATGAGTCTCTACTCGCAGGCCGACCGGCCGCAGAAAGCCATCGCCATCGGCGAGCGTGCCCTGCACTATTTTCCCGACAATGTGAACATGAACCTCATGCAGGGGGGCAACTACCAGATGACCGGCGACTATACGCGCGCCATGGAGTATTTCGACAAGGTGCTGGCCACACTGCGCGCCGAAGGCCCCGCGGCCGACGAGCAGGCCATGTCGCAGGTACTGGCTGCCATCGGCGACTCATACCACTCGCTGGGCAACCGCGACTCGGCGTTCACATACTATGAGGAGGCGTTGCGTGTAAACCCCGATAACGTCCTGGCTCTCAACAACTACGCTTACTATATGGTGCTTTCGGGCGATGCCGCCATGCTTGACCGCGCCGAGGAATATTCGGCCCGCTCGCTGGCCGCCCAGCCCGACAATGACACCTTCCTTGACACATACGCCTGGATTCTCTTCAACAAGAAACAGTATGACAAGGCCAGGGAGTACATTGACCGCGCCATAGAGCTTGAATCAGACAATCCGCAACCCGACGTGCTCAGCCACGCCGGCGATATCTATTATATGAACGGCGAGCCCGCCCGGGCTGTCGAGTTCTGGCAGCAGGCTCTTGAGCTTGACCCCGACAACGCGTTGCTCAGAAAGAAGGTACAGCACCGCACCCATTTTTTTGAATGAGTGTCCTCACGGTTTCCGGTAATCAGGGTCCCCCTCATGCCAATCGGTTTGCAATGAAAAGAAAAGTAATATATCAGGTCATTTGCGGTGCGCTGGCACTGCTGGCATGCGCCTGCTCGTCGCAGCGCGCTGTCACCCCCGCCACACCCACTACAGGCGGAAATGATATTCCCGCCGTTGCGTCAACATCACAGCAGGTGTTCCAGGCCATGACAGCAGGTGCGAAAGAGTGGAAGAACGTGTCGGTTCCTGCAAAAATCAATCTTGAGGCACCTACGAAACTCGGCGTTTCGGCCCGTGTGGTGATGGTGCGCGACAAAAGCATAGATGTCTCGGTGCGTATGCTCGGTTTCGAGGTGGGTTATATCGTGGCCGACTGCGATTCGGTGCACGGCTATGTGAAGGTGAACAAGAAATATGTCTCGGAGAGTCTGGCGCAGTTTTTCGGCGCTGACGGTTATTCGCTGTCGAATGTGCAGGACATGCTGTTGGGACGCATCTTCTACCCCGGCATGACTGCCCTTACGGCGGCTGACACGCGTCTTTTCGATTTCGATGACGTTGACCAGGCTATGGTCATCACGCCTAAGCGTCAGCCTTCGGGCGCCGAGTTCGGCTTTGTGGTGAACCGCGACACGCGCCGGCTCTTCACCACGGCGCTCAAGGCCGGTCAGCACGAGGCTGTGGTGAACTACCTCGACATAGCCGCTACGCCTGCCGGTGAGATGGCGGGTGTGACCACCGTGACAGTCGACAACGGCAAGATGGCCGCCACAGTCGACTGGGACCTGTCAGGCGCCAAATGGAACGCCTCGAATGTGAAACCCCGCGAATGGTCGACCCCTCGCGGCGCCACCCGCATAAGACTCAATGCACAGTTGCTTAAAAATCTGCTCGGCGGAAGATGATGAAACCTATCGAAAAGCTCATGCGCGCGTTGACCGTGTGTCTGGTTGCTGTGGCACTTGCCATGGGGGGCGCGGGCCTCTCTGAGGCCGCTCCGGCACTCGCGGCACAGGCTCGCACAACTCAACATTCGCAGAAGAAATCAACCGGTAAAAATTCCGGTAAAAAAACAGGTTCTGCCAAATCAAAAAATGAAAAAACCAAATCGGGCCAATCCGGCAAACAGTCAAATGCCTCGAAATCAGGCAGTGCACGAAAGCAGTCCGCCAAATCGAAAAATGCAAAAACCAAATCGGGCAAATCTGCAAGCCAGATAAGACAGGAGAAAAAGCAGGCCGAAGAGGAGGTCATAAAAACTCAACAACAGCTTAAATTCAACCGCCGTCTTACCGAAAAGCATCTCAATGACCTTGAGCTTGTGGAGGGCGAGATCGGTGACTGCAACAGGCGCATCGGAAACATCACCGGGCGCATCGATTCACTTGACCGGCGCATCGGTGTTGTCAGCGATTCAATCGCCACGCTCGACAACCGGCTGTCATCCATCTCGAAGAACTACGCCCGCGCCCTGCGCAAGACCCAGGGGCGCGGCCAGCAGACGTCGATGATGGCGTTTGTGTTCTCGTCAGAGTCGTTTGCCGAGGCCTACCGCCGCATGAACTCGGTGAAACAGTTCGACAAATGGCGCCGCAACAAGGAGTCTGAGATCGGATCGGTGCGCAAGAGCCTCGATGACCGCCGCCTCTCGCTAACCGGTCTGCAGAACCAGAACCGGCAGTCGCGCCGCGAACTCGGCTCAGAGCGCTCCACATTGCAGAAGAAACAGGCCGAGACGGCCCGGCTCGTCGACTCGCTGAAGAACCGCAGTGCCGAACTCGACCAGATCATGGGTGACCGTGCGCGTCAGGCGGCACAGCTCGATGCCGAGCTTGACAACCTTATCGCCGCCGAGGCCCGCGCCAAAGCCGAGGCCAAACGCAAGGCCGAGGAGGAGGCGCGCCGTCGTGCCGAGGCCGAGGCAAAGGCCCGCGCCGAGGCTGAGGCGAAAGCCAGGGCTGAAGCCGAGGAGCGTGCGCGCGTACAGGCCGAAGAGCGCGAGCGTGCGGCACAGGCCAAGGCCCGTGACGAGGCTGAGGCGAAGGCACGTCGTGAAAAGGATGCCGCCGACCGCAAAGCCGCGGAAAAA
>USKE01000084.1 GCA_900555165.1 uncultured Porphyromonadaceae bacterium
AAGAGCATGATCCGTGAGCGCGCCGACTGGTGCATCTCCCGTCAGCGCCGCTGGGGCCTGCCCATTCCCGTGTTCTACTGCAAGGACTGCGGCAAGCCCATCTGCAATGACGAAAGCATCGACGCCATCTCCAAGCTCTTCGCCGCCGAAGGCTCCAACGCCTGGTTCGATATGGATGCCGCCGACATCCTGCCCCGGCTGGGCGCCGAGGCGCCGTTCGACCTTGCCTTTATCGACGGCAACAAACGCACATACCGTGAGACATTCTATCAGGTGCTGCCGCTGATACGCCCGGGAGGGTTCATCCTCGCCGACAACACGCTGTGGAGCGGCAAGGTGGTTGCCGAGCCACCCGCCTCAGACCCCCAGACCCTCGGCATCCTCGATTTCAACGACGCCGTGGCCGCCGACCCCCGTCTTGAGACCGTGATTCTCCCCCTGCGCGATGGCCTCACCCTTGTGCGCGTGAAACCCTGAGATTGCATACCCTCCCTCCGGACTGAATGCATCTGTCAAAATAATAGATGTCATTCTGAGGCATCGTCACTGCCCGCTATCCCCGACTACACAGGCTCCATCAGTTCTTGTTTTTTGTGACAAAACGGCTACAATCTTTAGACAATGCCATGAATTGTTGGTTGCCCCCTTGTTTTCCGAGGCATCCCGTATTATATTTGCGCATACTGCAACCGCAAAAGAATCAAAAACCTGACTTTACCGACAATTTATAACTGCATAACTAACAACTTTTTTGAATATTCATTTAAAAATATAAAATTATGAAAAAAGAGTTTTTGATTCTTGTCATGGCGGCCCTGTGTGCGGTCATGGTTTCTGCCAGGACACTGCGTCTTGGCGTGGCTCCGATGGATGACGGTTCTCTGCCCGAAGCGCCGGAGAACCTGACACCGATCTGCAATATGACTATTGCAG
The DNA here is from genome assembly GCA_900555165.1 of uncultured Porphyromonadaceae bacterium. Lineage (GTDB taxonomy): Bacteria > Bacteroidota > Bacteroidia > Bacteroidales > Muribaculaceae > UBA7173. Next base: position 934 of record USKE01000084.1, read on the forward strand.
ACGACTCGACATCGGTCACCATCGAGTTCATATTCCCCACACTCGAATATTACCCCGACAATCTTTATCCCGCATCCAACTGGTGTCAGGTGAAAGATTTCTATCCGTCGGTTGTGCCGGGTACAGCCGGGCTGCCGCAACGCACGTTAGTGTTCCAGATTCCGGTGGATGCCACGAATATCACGCTTACCGAGAATTTCGTGCAGTGGCAGCGGTTCAATGATTTTGAGCCTACACCTGCCAGGCCGATACTGTTTGAGGAACAGTCGGAGAATCTTGAGACGGTGCCACCAATCACAATCTTTGATGACGAAAACGACCGCACGGCCGCTACGCTCACAATCGGCGGCAGCTCGCAGGAATACAAAGAGGTTTACGTTCATATCGAACCCTTCAAATATTATGGAAAGGAAAAAGGCATCGGCGTATGCTATCACTTCTCGTACACGTTCTCGTTTGACTGCGAGGATACCGATACTGCCGGTGATGACCCCGAGCGGGCCATTGTCGGTCCGGTAAGATCTGATGCAATGGAGGTGCTTAAGTCAAGTCTTTCCAATCGTCCGGCCAACTATCTTGTTATCACGGCGCTACCTCACCGCGAAATATTCGCGGACTATGCCCGGTGGAAGAAGGCATGTGGTCATGATGTCAGAATCATGGCAAAAAGCCGATGGACCGTCAAGCAGATCAAGGATTCGATAGATCAGGCATATAATGATGACAGGAATCTGAAATATATCATTCTTGGCGGGAAGTACGAGGAAATTCCTGCCGCGACATCGACAGCGTATTACAATACCGGGACCAAAACCAGATGTCTTACGGATTATCCGTATGCGTGCGTAGGCAACGAGAAAGAACGTACATTCTATACCGGTCGAATGTTGCTTAATCACGATCAGGAAATGCCCATTATTCTTACCAAGATGAGAAATTTCTACAAAAATACGCTTGATAACCCTGATTTTTATCGACAGGGCGCTCATGTGTCGCATTTTTATGGGGATAAGGCGTATCATATCTCCGAGCAAGGTTTATATGTCAAGACCTGCGAGGATATCAGGCAACATGTAATGGCTAACGGCAAGACTGTCCACAGGCTATATTCGAAAGACGCTAATGCAACACCTCTTTACTGGGGTAATTTGTGCGGTCATGAAGTGGATATTCCTGAGGATCTGCTTTATCCGGTCGCTTACAAGTGGAACGCAACCACAGACTCCATTCTGAAACTTTATGACAGAGGGTGTTTTTATTTCCTGTATCGTGGGCATGGTGATACAACACGATGGAAACTGCCCGAACTTACTGTCGCTGATATAACAAGGGATAGAATGGATTATCATCCGGTTGTTTTCAGCATTACCTGCCTGACAGGGAAGTTTGATGAGCCCAATGGTTTTGCCAAGCATCTTTTGACCTCGAACTGGGGCGCATCTGCCGTGTTCGCTGCTACACAGTCGAGCTATACATGTTTAAATGACGCTCTCGCATTGGGGATGTTCAAGACAATATGGCCTTTCCCGGAATATGATACACAGACGATTGAACGTGATTTTCCTACCAAACTGCGTCTTAATCAGATAAGTAGCATTCGAAGGCTGATAAAAGAGGACTGGTTGACCTTGGGTAATATACTGTATAACGGTGAAACCTATATGAGCAAGGGATGGTATGTCGGAAAATTGGTAAACGGGATTAATCTGGAAGAATGTATTCCGGCGCAAAAAGAGCTGTATCATGTCTACGGTGACCCCGGCTTGTATATGAATACTGCCCTCCCTACAGAGCAGACAAATGTGCATCTCACCTACCGAAAGGCAATTGGGTCGGGAACATCCACCCAATATTTCGTCAGTGTGTCGGTGGATTCATTGTCAATGATCGGTTTCTGGAATGAAACGACCGGAATGGTGAAACGTTTTCATAATGATAAGGCAAGTGTGTTCGTTGATGCGAATGACAAATTCCACATCACCATATTGCGGCATAATAAAATCCCCTTTACATTTGACGTGGCAAACGGAGTGGTAAAAGCCTCGGGGGCGTATGTCAACGATGTGAGCACACTTGCCCAGCCGGCAATCAAGTCAGTGAAACAGACGTCACCTGACAGCATGGATGTGGAATACTCGTTTGGCGCTGAAGAAGACATTGACTATATTCCGGAAGGTACCATCTATGTCAGGGATTTCTCAAACAATGTGCTTGCCACCGAGCGGATAAATGAGGCAAACGGCAACGTCACGCTTTCATCACCGGCCATCACCCCCGGCATCTATGTGGTGTCGCTTGAGACTGCCTTAGGCGAGATTCAATATCATAAAATCCTTATTAAATAAACGTCAGTCATGAAACAAATGCTTGTCGCACTTATTATGTGCGTTGTCGGCTCGGTGTCGGCACTGGGTGAGATTGTCACTACATTCTGGGACGGCCCGATGCTTTTTCAGGTTCTTTCGGAGGAGGAGGGGACTGCCGCTCTGATTGCTCCAACCGAGGAGAGTATGAATGCAGAATACCTTCAGGGCATGACCAAAATCACAGTGCCATCGACAGTCACGGACTCCTCTACCGGGTTGAGCTATCAGGTTGTAACTATAAGAGGAGATGTATTCTCTCAGCTGCGGGCTTCTGTGGAAGAGGTAGTGATACCTGATGGTGTAAAGGAAGTATATGGTTTTAACAAAATGCCCAATCTGAAATCAGTAATATTACCGAATTCGGTGGAGAAAATGGGCATTTTTTGCGGATTGACCGCACTGAAGGAACTCGACTTTCCTGAGAATCTAAAAGAAATCACCATGATGTCATTCACGCCAAACTCTTTGGAGCGGATCATTCTCCCAGTCGGGGTCAAAAGACTTGAATATTATACATTCACAGGAGCGCTTGAGGCTACGGAGATAGAAATTCCGGGAGTGGAGGGTATAGGAGAACTCGCACTTGCGGGAATGTCTAAATTAAAGAAAATTGTGTTTCCGGCTTGTCTCAGATGGATTGACTGGGAAGCTGTCACACACTGCAACCTGGAGGAGATTCGGTTTGAATCAGACGGTACGAATGCGGAATGCTCCTTAGATTACAATTGCCTTACAAGCAGACCAAAAGCGGTTTATTGCGCACGTCCGGTACCACCGGTTATAGATCATTATGATTTGTTCGTATCGGATGGCGGCGAGAACCGGGAGAAAGTCTGTTACTCGTTGATTTTCGGGGGATTCGCGCACATGCAGAATGTGAAACTGTATGTGCCTGTGGGGTATGGCGAGGTGTACCGGCAGCACCGTTTCTGGGGGGCGATGCAGGTGCATGAGTATGACTTCGATGCAGGTGTGGCGGTCTCGGTGGCGGATGTGAAGAATGATGTCACACCTTACTACGACCTGCTGGGGCGCAACGTGGCGCAGGTCGATTCGGCGCCTCCGGGCATCTATGTCAGAGCAGGCCGCAAACATCTGGTCAGGTAACCGCCTGATGACGACCCGAAACGACAATGTTTTGGGCGATTTTGCGGCATTTTCGGCAATATGCGGTAAAATATGCCGAAATAAAGATATTTTGCGAAATATTTGTGTATATTTGCATCATATTGCGATGCAGACCCGTTTCGTGCGCACTTTTGTCACATTGCTCCGGCTGTCGGGTCATACAGCCAGTATCTTATCAATCCATTTATTCACAAAGTATTAGATCTATGAAGAAACCTCTTGTACTTCTGACTGCAGCCACAGTGGCGGTGGGAGGCATTATGGTTGCCGCCAATCATGCCAACGGACGTTTCAGCCGTGTGCCGCGCAATGCCGTAGAGTCGGCCGAAATTCCGGTGGACCGTGCCGCGCAGACTGCCGCCGCGCGTGCCGCCTTCGCCACCGACGGTGACGCGCCGACTCTCAGGGCCGGCGGGATGACGGCAATGCTCCCCGTGCCGTTTGAGATCGAGCCTACGGCCGATGACATCAGCTATTTCACCATCATCGACCTTAACGAGAACGCCGGCAATTACGACAAGTGGAAGTATCAGTCGAATTTCAAGGGGCTTGTGTCGCCAAGCTCGTCGAGCCATGCCGAGGATGACTGGGCCATCACCCCGGTGATCAATTTCACCGACGCCACGAAACTCTACGAGCTTACGTTTGACGCATATACGAACATGCCCGCGCCCCATTGCGGCACAATTGAGGTGTATGTCGGCACCGCCGACACCCCCGAGTCGATGACAGTGAAGATCGGCGAGCTCAGGCAGTTCTCGTCGCCGAAACGTGACGAGCGCGTAGCGTTCGCCATGCCGTTCGCCGTTCCGGCCGCCGGGCAGTACCGCATCGGTTTCCACTGCGTGACCGATCCCGCCGACTGCGAGGAGCCGTGGCCCGTGGTGCTCCAGAAGATTGCCGTCGACGAGAAGGCCGGCGAGGTCGGGGCACCCCAGCCCGTGATCGGCGCCACGGCCCAGGCCGCTCCGCAGGGCGAGCTGAAAGCCACCGTGACATTCACCATGCCTTCGAAAGAACTTACCGGCAATGACATACCCGCGTCGCAGACCCTTGTGGCCACTGTGAAATCGACACAAGGCGACGCCGTGACAGAGACGAAGACTGTAAGCGGCGCCCCCGGCTCGGTGCAGACCCTTGAGATAGCCACCGCGCAGGGCGACAACGTGATTGTAATCACCGTGGCCGCCGGGGCCAACGAGGGTGAGCCGGCTGAGGTGCCTGTCTATACCGGCGTGGTGCGTCCGATGCGCGTGCAGGGGCTGACAGCCACCGTGCCTGAAGACAACATGTCGATGACCCTGACCTGGAACGCCCCCATTGCCGGCGAGAATGACGGTTATGTGGATTTCGACGCCCTTGACTATGACATATACAAGCGCGACGCCGAAGGCGAGTATCAATATTTCACCACCGTGGGGAAGGCAAAGACATATACCTACACTGTTGATGCCGGGATGGCGCTGCACACCGTGGCCCTGCGCGTGCTGGGCCGCAATGCCGCCGGAACGTCGACCGACGTGATAAACTATTCGTTCGACGAGCCGGTGTATGTGCTCGAGACCCTTGGCGTGCCGTACAGCATGCCCGCCACCGAGAAGTTCGACAATCTTCAGGCCCGCTACACGCCGGTGCGCAACGACTATCCCGACGACTATTACGGCCGCTGGTTCTTCGGCGACCCCACGGAGATAGCCGAGGATGACAACCAGTCGGCTCTGCTGGCCTACAACCCGCTCTCTGACGGCGACACCCGGGGCCGCGTGCGTCTGCCGCAGTTCTCAACCAAGGGGATACACAGCGCCACATTCACGCTGAAGTATCTGCGTTACGGCTCGAACGCCTCGCAGATGCACCTCTACATCACCGCTTACGGCGAGGAACTTGAGAAACTTGCCGACCTCGACTGCTCTCAGGCCACCGACTGGAAGACCGAGACCTTCCCCCTGCCGCTCAAGTTTCAGGACCGCTCGTGGATCCAGATTGTTATTGACGTAGACCTCGACGACTATTATTACATGTATGGTATCGACGAATACAGTTTCTCGACCGGCGCGCAGACCGACCTTGCGGTGACCGGTTTCACCGGCGACGAGCAGGCCCCGGCATGTTCGCCGGCCACGTTCACCGCCGAGGTGTCGAATGTGGGCTTTACCGAGATCAGTGACGCCCGCGTGCGTTTCGACCTGCTTGACGGCGTGAGTGTGGTGGCCACCGAGACCGTGGCTGTCGGCGCCATGACGATGGGCGAGCACAGGAATGTGAGCGCGTCGTTCACGCCTGCGGCAGAATATCTGGGTAGGCGCCTGTCGGTAAGGGCCACGATAGAATCAGAGTCTGACGGCCAGGCAGGCAACAACACCTCTACTTTCTGGTTCTCGGTGATAGCCCCCGAGTCGCCCGTGGTTACCGACCTCCGCGCATCGAGCGCCGACAATGCCGTCACGCTTACATGGAGCCGTCCGTCGCTGGCAAAGGCATACACCGAGTCGTTCGAGTCAGTGACGCCCTTTGCCTACGAAGGTCAGATGGGCGAGTTCGACACCTTCGACGGCGATGGCCAGACGGTGTACATGTTCGACCCCGCGCAGAACCCGATGCCCAACGAGAATCTGCCCAAGGCGTTCCTGGCCGTGAACCATTCAGAGCTTGTGAATCCCGAGGGGCTTGAGGCCCACACCGGCGAGATGTATCTCCTGGCCACCTGCCCCGAAATGACGAACGCCAAACCCACTCCCGACGCCGCCGACGACTGGCTGATCTCGCCCGAGGTGCCCGGCGGCCGCCTGGTAAGTTTCTGGGTGAACATCATAAACGAGAAATACCCCGAGAATATCGAGGTGCTTGCCTCGACAACCGGCAATGAACCTGCCGATTTTACCGTCACCCTCAAGAAGATGAAACTTGAGCGCACCGGCTGGCAGAAAGTGCAGGTGGCCAGCGCCCCGCGTGCCGTGCGGGATCCACTATGTGAGCCGCGACATGTTCGGCATCCTCATCGATGATGTAACGTACCCCTCGATGCTTGAGCCGTTCGCGCTCACCGGATATAATGTGTACCGCGACGGCGTGAAAGTCGCCTCTGTCGCCGAAGGCTCGTTCACCGACGGCGGCGTGGAGCTTGGCCGCACATACACTTACACGGTCGAGGCTCTTGACGGCGACAAGCCATACGCAATGTCGCGTCCCGTGACCGTCGTGCATGACAATTCGGCCATCGACGGCATCGGTAACGCATCGGCAATGGTGCGCGGCATCAAGGGTGGTATCGAGCTTACCGGTCTCGCAGGCCGCGGGGTCAGCGTGTTCGACATGGCCGGGCGGCTTGTAGCCCGTCGCGACGCTGTCGGCCAGGCTGAGGTCGTGCCCGTCGACGCAGGCATATATCTGGTAGTGGCCGACGGTGGCATGCGCGCAAAAGTCACCGTGCTGTAACCGCAGGAAAGTCCATATCACACAGGAGGCCCTGCGGGGCCTCCTGTGTGATATGGTATCAGTGTTTGAGGACGCGGCAGGCCTGGTTGCGGGCCTTCACGATATAGATGCTGTCGGGGAGACCGGCCACGTTGAGCGTGCCGGCGGTGCCATTGATGGTGCCGCGGTGTGCGAGCATGCCGTTCATGGCGTAGACGGTGACCTCGCCGATGGTGTCGTTGGCGCTCACGGCAAGTGTGCCCGAACCGGCGCCGAGCGTCACGGTCATGTTGAAGTCAGCGTCGGCGTTGACGGCAGCTATGGCGTTGGTGGTGTTGTCGCCGTCAATCTGCACGCGGTTCGAGAACGCCTCGAAAGGCTCGTTGCCGGTGTTGGCGCGCTTTGTGGTGATTTTGTACTGATAGATGCCGGGGTCGAGGACCTTGTCATCCTTTATCTCGGTGCCTTTGACCGACTCGCGCGGCTGGTGGGGGGGCCCTCGGCCACGAACTCGGGGTTACCCTTCGTGCCGTCGGGGTAGATGCGGATGCGCTCTATCCTGTAATAGGTGACGTCGCCGTAGGTCCGGGCATCCTCGTCGGCAGGGAAACCGTTTACCAGAGGAATCTCGTACGAGTAGTGGATATGGCTGTCGTCAGCCTTGCCGATATAGATGTTGGGGCCACCCTTCTCCTGATAGAAGAGCATGAACGAGGCGCCGTGTCAAATGCCGAATCCCCTAAAGTCAAAGTCGAAACGCAATTTTCACCTGCATAGCCCCATATATTTTGAG
>USKE01000085.1 GCA_900555165.1 uncultured Porphyromonadaceae bacterium
ACGACAGTCCCTGCTGGTCTTCGGCGGCCTGCTGCTGTTCCGTCTCAGCCGCTGCCGCATCTGCCTGCGCCGGGGCGGCATGCTGTGGTGCTCGCTGGCGGTAGCCGCAGTGCTTGTGGTGCCGCATATCGGGGGCACGGAGCATGCGTGGCTCAACGGCGTTTACTGCGCCGTGGTGATACTGCTGGTTTTCCCGGCCATCGTGGCCGCCGGGGCGGGCAGTCCGCTGAAAGGGGCACGCACAACAGCTGTCTGCAAGTTCCTCGGACTCATCTCATACCCCCTCTACATAACCCACTACCCCATGATATATGTGCAGATGGAATGGGCCGCGCGCCACGCCGATGCCCCGCTGAGCATCCATATCTGGGTAGCGGTGAGCATCTTCATCGCCTCGCTCGCCATAGCCTATGCCTCGGTCAAGGTCTACGACCTCCCCGTCAGGGCATGGCTCTCGGCACGGTTCCTCCACCCCGCAAAGAAGTAACCTGAAAATGCCGATAGGCAAAAAGGTGTGCTCCCGCAGCGGGAGCACACCTTTTTGTGTTATGGCGTATGGTGCCTGGATCAGGCGTTCTTCACCTTGTCGACAACGGCCTTGAAAGCGGCGGGGTTGTTGAGGGCGAGGTCGGCGAGAACCTTGCGGTTGATCTCGATGCCTGACTTGTGGATGAGGCCCATGAGCTTGGAGTACGAAAGATCCTCCATGCGGGCGGCGGCGTTGATACGCTGGATCCACAGGGCGCGGAAGTTGCGTTTTTTGTTCTTGCGGTCGCGGTAAGCGTAGGTCAGACCTTTTTCCCAGGTGTTTTTGGCAACGGTCCAGACGTTTTTACGGGCACCGAAGTAACCGCGGGTGAGTTTCAGGATTTTCTTACGACGGGCGCGTGAGGCCACGTGGTTTACTGATCTTGGCATTGTAGTTCGTTGTTTTGGGAGTCAGCGGCCAGCCTTGCGGCCTGACACTTAGGGCTGAAACCCGGTTAATGAATTAATTGAACGATGATTCGTTTTGTCGCTGGGCGTAATCGTCGGCGCGCCTGAGGCGCGGAGTGATTATTTAAGGCCAAGTAATGCCTTTACGTTGGCTTCGTCAACCTTGGCGACGGTAGAGAAGTGGGTGAGGTTGCGTTTCTGCTTTTTGGTCTTCTTTGTCAGAATGTGGCTTTTGAACGCATGTTTTCTCTTGATTTTTCCTGAGCCGGTAAGGGCGAACCTCTTTTTGGCACCGGCGTTAGTTTTAATCTTGGGCATTTTTATTGATTGTTTATTATGGTTATCATCGCCAATCGTGGCGTTGAACTTGTTTGCGGTTTATGACGGCGTCGCCCTTATTTCTTTTTGGGCGAAATCATCAGAATCATGCGCTTGCCTTCAAGCACGGGCATCTGCTCTACCTTGCCGTATTCCTCAAGGTCATTGGCGAAACGGAGCAACAGCACCTCGCCCTGCTCTTTGAACAGGATGGAACGGCCTTTGAAGAAGACGTAGGCCTTTACCTTCGAGCCCTCCTGGAGGAAACTCTGGGCATGCTTGAGCTTGAAGTTGTAGTCATGGTCATCGGTCTGCGGGCCGAAACGGATCTCCTTCACCACGACCTTTGTGGCCTTTGCCTTCTGCTCTTTCTGGCGTTTTTTCTGCTGATAGAGGAACTTCGAGTAATCGAGAATCTTGCAGACAGGGGGTTCGGCGGTCGGAGAGATCTCCACGAGGTCGAGCTCGAGGTCATCGGCCATTTTCTGTGCCTGCTGAATGGTGTAGATGCCGTTCTCGACGTTGTCGCCGACCACGCGCACCTCTTTGGCACGGATGCGTTCGTTCACGGCATACGGTTCCTCCTTGCGCGGCGGACGCGGGCCGTTGAAACGGCCGCCTCCGGGGCGGGGACCCGAAAAGCCTCCGGGGCGCGGCCCGGAGAATCCGCCGGGGCGGGGGCCTGAAAAGCCTCCGGGACGGGGACCTGAGAAACCGCCGGGGCGTGAGCCCGACGTGCCTTGCTGACGGGGAGCGCCGCCCGTGGCGGGACGGCCGGCTCCCTGGTTCTGCTGCGGGCGGGGACCGCCGGCATGGTTGCCTGTGCGCGGTGCGCCCGAGTGGTTGGGTTTGTTATCCATTCAGTGTGGTTAGGTGTCTGTTTACTGAAGCTCGTCGACAAGGCGCTTTACTTCGGCTGCAAAGTTAGCGATTTTCATCGTACCTTTATCACCTTCGCCCTGTTTTCTTACTGAAACTTCGCCGTTTTCAGCCTCTTTTTCGCCTACGACGAGCATATAGGGGATGCGGCGCAGCTCATTGTCGCGGATCTTGCGGCCGATTTTCTCGTTTCGGTCGTCGACGGTGACGCGGACATCGGCCTCGGTGAGCTGACGGGCCACCTCGTAGGCGTAGTCGTTGTATTTTTCCGAGATGGGGAGGATGATGGCCTGATCCGGAGCGAGCCACAGGGGGAATTTGCCTGCGGTGTGCTCAAGCAGAACGGCCACGAAACGCTCAAGCGAGCCGAAGGGGGCGCGGTGAATCATCACCGGACGGTGTTTCTGGTTGTCGGCACCGGTGTATTCAAGCTGGAAACGCTCGGGCAGGTTGTAGTCTACCTGGATGGTGCCGAGCTGCCAGCGGCGACCGATAGCGTCCTTGACCATGAAGTCGAGCTTGGGGCCGTAGAACGCGGCCTCGCCGAGTTCCTTGCGGGCTTTCAGGCCCTTCTCCTCGCACGCCTCGATGATGGCGTTCTCGGCAAGGTGCCAGTTCTCGTCAGAACCGATGTATTTTTCTTTGTTCTTGGGGTCGCGCAGCGAGATCTGAGCCTCGTAATTCTCGAACTTCAGGGCGCCGAAGATGTAGAGGATAATGTCCATCACCTTCAGGAACTCGTCCTTGATCTGGTCGGGGGCGCAGTAGATGTGCGCGTCGTCCTGCGTGAATCCGCGCACACGGGTGAGGCCGTGGAGCTCGCCGGTCTGCTCATAGCGGTAGACGGTGCCGAACTCGGCCAGACGCAGCGGCAGCTCGCGGTACGAGCGCGGCTGGCAGCGGAAAATCTCGCAGTGGTGGGGGCAGTTCATGGGTTTGAGCATGTACTCCTCGCCCTCCTGCGGGGTGTGGATCGGCTGGAACGAGTCTTTGCCGTACTTGGCATAGTGGCCCGAGGTCACATAGAGGTTCTTGTTGCCGATATGCGGGGTGATTACCTGCTGGTAACCGTATTTCTTCTGGATTTTGCGGAGGAACTGCTCAAGGCGGTCACGCAGGGCGGCGCCTTTGGGGAGCCACAGGGGGAGACCGGCGCCCACGTTGCTTGAGAAAGCGAAGAGCTCCATCTCCTTGCCGAGCTTGCGGTGGTCGCGTTTCTTGGCCTCTTCAAGCAGGGCAAGATACTCGTCGAGCATCTTCTTCTTGGGGAAGGTGATGCCGTAGACGCGCACCAGCTGGTTGCGTTTCTCGTCGCCGCGCCAGTATGCGCCGGCAAGACTCATCACCTTGGCGGCCTTGATTACGCCTGTCGAGGGGAGGTGCGGGCCACGGCAGAGGTCGGTGAACGCGCCCTGGGTGTATGTGGTGATGTGGCCGTCCTCGAGTTCCGAGATCAGCTCGCATTTGTATTCTTCGTTGCGGTCGCCGAACATCTTCAGGGCGTCGGCTTTCGAAATGTCGGCGCGCACAATCTGCTCGTCGCGTCGTGCCAGCTCGATCATCTTGGCCTCGATGGCGGGGAAATCAGCGGCGGTTATGCTGTGCCCGTTAGGGTCGATGTCGTAGTAGAATCCGTTTTCGATGGCCGGGCCGATGCCGAACTTCACGCCGGGGAAAAGCTCCTGAAGAGCCTCGGCCAGCAGGTGTGCCGACGAGTGCCAGAAAGCGTGCTTGCCCTCGGGGTCATCCCATTTGAAAAGCTGGAGTGTGGCGTCCTCGGTGATGGGGCGCGAGAGATCCCACTCCTGTTCGTTTACAGACGCGGCCAGAACCTCGCGCGCAAGTTGCGGCGAGAGGCTTTTTGCAATCTCGAGGGGGGTCACGCCCGCCTCAAACTGTTTCACCGACTTGTCGGGAAAAGTGATATTGATCATTGTAAGTTATTGTTTTTCAATCAATTGTCGCCAACAACGCGACAACCACACAACTTTACTAAGCGCGGCCATGACGACCCCGCGACCTCCGCTAACGCGAAAATCGCCACAAAGTTAGTGATTTATCCTGAATTAACCGCGCTCAACGCGCCCAAAAATTTCAAACCGTCAGTCTACCTGCGACAGATTGTGACCCATCCGGTGCTTTTTTGTCGACAGATAGAAACGGTCTGTCTCGTTGGGAGCTATCTCGATGGGAACATTCTCCACAACCTCAAGGCCGTAACCCTCCAGCCCGATGCGTTTCACGGGGTTGTTGGTCATCAGGCGCATCTTGCGTATGCCGAGCTGACGCAGTATCTGCGCCCCCACGCCATAGTCGCGCTCGTCGGCCTTGTGACCCAGATGCAGGTTTGCCTCCACGGTGTCCATCCCCTCTTCCTGGAGCTTGTAGGCGCGGATCTTGTCCATCAGGCCGATGCCGCGTCCCTCCTGAAGAAGATATATCACAGCACCCCTCCCCTCTTTCTCGATCATGCGCAGGGCCTGGTGCAGCTGTTCGCCGCAGTCGCAGCGCATCGAGCCGAAGATGTCGCCGGTGGCGCACGACGAGTGCACGCGCACAAGCACCGGTTCATCGCCCGACACGTCACCTTTTATGATGGCGATATGCTCGAGGCCGTTACTTTTCTGTCGGAACGGGATGAGGCGGAAGTCGCCGTAGGCCGTGGGCAGATGCACCTCTACACCCTTTTCGACCAGCGACTCCTTTTCGAGGCGGTAAGCAATAAGGTCCCGGATCGAGATGAGTTTCAGCCCCCACTGGTCGGCGCGCTTGCGCAGCTCGGGCAGACGGGCCATGGTGCCGTCGTCGCTCATGATCTCCATCAGCGCGGCGGCCGGACGCAGACCGGCCAGACGCGCCAGGTCTACTGCGGCCTCGGTGTGCCCCGAACGGCGCAGCACACCCTGATCCTGCGCGTACAGCGGGTTGATATGGCCGGGACGGCCGAAGGTGGCCGGAGTCGATGCCGGGTCGGCGAGCGCGCGTATGGTCTCGCAGCGGTCATGGATAGACACGCCGGTCGAGCACCCTTCGAGCTTATCGACTGTGACGGTGAACGGAGTGCCGAGCACCGATGTGTTGTCGGTGACCTGCGGCTCAAGACCCAGCTCACGGCACCGTGCCATCGACAGCGGGGCGCACAGCACCCCGCGGGCGTTCTTGAGCATGAAATTCACCTGTTCGGGGGTGATTTTCTCGGCGGCCACGATGAGGTCGCCCTCGTTCTCGCGGTCTTCGTCATCAACTACAACAAGCATCTTGCCGTTGCGGAAATCTTCAATGGCCTCTTCGATGGAGTCAAGCTTTATCATTTTGCTGTCTGGGATTGAGAAGTTCATGTTTTATGGCGTCGGCGGTCTCGGCGGTCTCGGCGGCGTTACGCGACGTCACCTGGAACGGCAGCCGGTTCACGAGCGCGATAACACGTGCCGAACGCGAGTCGGTGAGATATTCCACCAGGTCGTTGACACTCTCCTGTGCGGTCTGACGGGGCGGGTACCTCTTTATATAATAGTATGCGCGTTTCCACAGCGGAAGTGCGTCATATCCTGTCTTGAGAGTGCGGCAGGCGGCGGCCAGACGCGAGGCCAGAGCGGCGCCGCGTTCCGTGTCAATCTCCTGCATGACGAACTCCTTGACCTCAAGCTCGCGGCGCAGACGTCCGCGCATCCTCAGCCACCAGAGCCGGTAGGCGTCGATGTTGAACACCGCCGAATCACGCATGGCCTTGTAAGTGAAGAATATGCCGAGGGGCAGCAGCACCGCCGAACTGAGCCATATACCCTCCACAACGGTGAGTTTGCCGTCGCGCGCCATTTTGTAGCCCGAATTGTCGATGATATAGTAGACAATAAACAGGAACACTGAAATCACAAGCGGCGTGCCGATGCCACCCTTGCGGATGATGGCACCCAGCGGGGCACCGATGAAGAAGAACACCAGACAGGCGAACGACAGCGTGAACTTGCGCTGCAGCTCTATGCCGTGGCGGCGGATGGTGAACCGGTTATCCTCCATCACATAGCTCTTGAACTCATATTCCTGTTTCACGCGCTGCACCTTGGCCAGGGCCTGGGCTATGTATCCGGCCGTCTGGTCGGGGCGCGCCTTGTAAAGCAATGAGTCGACATCCACGGGGTGAGCGGGCATGTCGGCCGGACGCTCGACTGTGGTCACGCGCCCCCGGTCATCCCTTATATGGTCGTAATACGAGACCCTGAGATACGGAGCCTGCTTTACCTCGCGGGCATAGATGTTCCCCACCGAGTCGACCTTCTGCGACACAGAGTCGATGGTGGCCTGGAGCTCGGTGATGTTCTTGCCCACATACTGGTTGCGCATGCCCGACTCGTCCATGCGGTTGAACCCGGCATCGAACTGCAACAAAATCTCCTTCAGCTCAAAATTCTCGCGGCGGTAGGGCTGGTAGGCACCGATGCCTGAGAAAGCTGTCTCCTTGAGGTTCTCGAACTGCTGGCCGTTGTGGAGCCTGAGAAAGAGGTGGGCCTTGTCGTCGGCCATCTTCAGGTTGCCCGAGTCGGCGAGTATGACGCGCACGTTCTCGAAACCGCGCGACACATCGTATATCATTATGTCGTAGAGCTTTCCGGTCTCGCGATCCTTGTGCCCCACATAGAAATTGTAGCCGGGAATCTGGTCATAGAAGACCCCCTCGGGGATTTCAAGCTCGGGCGATTTCTGGCGCACGCTGTAAAGCAGGGTCCACATCTTGGTCTGGGCGATGGGGAGCACGTTGTTCTGGAAGAAGAAGGCGCCCACGGCCACAAGCCCGATGAATATGATCAGCGGTTTCATCACCTTGAGCAACGACACACCCGAGGCCTTCATGGCTGTAAGCTCGAACCGTTCGCCCAGGTTGCCGAACGTCATCAGCGAGGCCAGCAGGATTGCCAGCGGCAGTGCCATCGGCACCATGGTCAGCGCGGCATAGAAAAAGAGCTCGCCGATCACATCGATGCTCAGGCCCTTGCCCACCAGGTCGTCGATATAACGCCACAGGAACTGCATCAGCACGATGAACAGGCAGATGACGAAAGTCATCATGAACAGCGGCAGGAAGGTGCGCAGCATGAACCAGTATAGTCGCTTGATACGTAGCATCGGTGTGAAACTTGGCGCAAAGTTACGAAATAATTCCATACCACACGATTTTTGCACACAACTATTGGAACGTGTGCAAAAAGCGCGCCAATCGTGCGCAAAACCGCCTTTTGTGACTCTGAAATTTTACATCCATTAACAAACTATGAGGTTTATTGGCTGACCGCGCCTTGCGAATCGACCTGAGAATCACTAACTTTGCAAAACATCATCAGAGTCCTTCGTGACTCGCCAACCATATCATAAAAAGGCCGCGGCCCATAGTGCATCTCTCATCGACCCGACCGGGTCAGCGCCACATTTCCGCGCCGCCGACGACATCACTAAAAATGAACAGAATCTTTTCAATTATAATGGCTGTCATTGCCGCCGCCTCCGTGACGGTTTCGGCGACAAAGCCCGCCACCCTCAAAGCTCCGGCACAGCACAAGGCCACCCATGCGGCGACTGCAGCACGCAATGCCGCCGAGGCCGAAGAGATGCACCTTGCATCGGTGTCGCGCACCAATCCCTTTGAAATCATAGCTCCCGAGGCGATGCACCTTGACGCGCCCGGCGACATGGATGTCGAGCAACTCTCGGCCGACATGCTCGGATTCGCCCGCAAATTCATCGGCATCCGCTACCGTTCGGGGGGCAAGGCGCCGCGTTCGGGTTTCGACTGCTCGGGTTTCACCGGCTACGTATTCTCGAACTTCGGCATCTCGCTGGCCTCGAACTCACGCGCCCAGTACAACCAGGGGCATCAGGTGAAACGCGACGAGATACAGCCCGGCGACCTGCTCTTTTTCAGCGGCCGCGGCCGCAAGGGGATAGGCCACGTGGCCATCGCACTCGAGAACAATCCAGTCACCGGCGAGATTACATTCATCCACTCGGCCACCTCAAAGGGTGTGTGCATCGACCGTCTTTCGTCGGCATACTACGCCGCACGCTATGTAGGCGCCCGCCGCGTACTGCCCGATTAAAGTGCTGTATGTGAGTCACACCGCATGACACAATCATGAGCGACAACGCCATAATCAATCTTGAGAACCTTCTACCGGCCTTTGCCCACCACGGCAAAGGCCCTCTTGTGATAGCCGGACCGTGCAGCGCTGAAAGCGCAGAACAGCTCACAGAGACCGCACGCCGGCTCAAAGAGGCCGGATTCATGTATCTCAGAGCCGGTGCCTGGAAACCGCGCACCATGCCGGGCGGTTTCGAGGGGCGCGGCGCTCAGGCCCTCACCTGGCTCGCCAAAGCACAGCAGGATTTAGGCATGCCCACCGCCACCGAAGTAGCCAACGCCGAGCACACGCGCCTGGCGCTTGACGCAGGCATAGAGATACTGTGGATCGGCGCGCGCACCGCAGCCAATCCGTTTGC
>USKE01000086.1 GCA_900555165.1 uncultured Porphyromonadaceae bacterium
TGTGTCGTTACGTGTCGGCACTGGGGCGCGACACGTTGCTTTTTATGGTATGTTGGTGGAGGGGAGGAGGTGCAGGCATCAGGCGTTCTTGCGCTTTTCAAGCTGGCGCTCCAGAGCCTCGAGGCAGAGGTCGATGGCTTCCTCGAATGAGTCGGCCACCTTGGTAGCCACCATCTCGCCTTGCGGCATTGTGACTTTCACCACGGCCTCCTTGTTCATTGCCGTTTCAGGTTTAACCACCGACAGCTTTGCATCGAAGGTGGTGATTGCGGCGTTATGGCGTGCCAGACGTTCAGCTTTCTTGTTGATGAAGGCAACGAGCTTTTCGGTTGCATCGAAATGGATGGCTTGAATTCTTACGTCCATAATCTAAAATCCTCCTTGATTTTGTTTTGCGCGCGGATGCGCGAGTTGGTAATTTTGTTTAAGTTCGCGGTAGGTTATATGTGTATAGACCTGTGTGGTTTCCAATGATTCGTGCCCCAGAAGCTGCTGCACGCTGCGGAGGTCGGCTCCGTTGTTTAGCATGTCGGATGCGAATGAGTGTCGCAGCGTGTGTGGCGACATTCGGGTGGCGTGTGTATGTCCTGTCAGTGCGTTCTTCACGAGCCGGCGCACCAGCACGGGGTAGAGCGGCTTGCCGTCGGGCAGCACGAACAGCATCCCTTCGGGCGACGGGTCGGCCGATGCGTCGCGCAGCTGCCTGTAGCTCTCTACGGCCTGCGCGAGTTCGGTGCCGAAAGGGATTATTCTTTCTTTATTACGCTTGCCGAGCACCTTTAGTTCGCCCTTGTCGGGGTCTACGTCGGCGTCGCGGAGGCCAATCAGCTCGGCCCGGCGCATCCCTGTGGAATACAGCATCAGCACAATCAGGGCGTTGCGCACCTCCTCGAAAGGCGCAGGCGCATCGTCGGCTGCAGGGGCGTCGTCGATAATTTCAGCCATCTCCTCCTGGCGCACGAATACGGGCAGTGTCTTCGGCAGGCGTGCGCGGGCAATGTCGGCCACCGGATTGGCCGACATGCGCCCTATGCGTGTCAGATAGCGGA
Source organism: uncultured Porphyromonadaceae bacterium (assembly GCA_900555165.1). Lineage (GTDB taxonomy): Bacteria > Bacteroidota > Bacteroidia > Bacteroidales > Muribaculaceae > UBA7173. The sequence goes on from USKE01000086.1 coordinate 1,050, forward strand.
ACAGCGAGCTCAGCGCACTGAGTTTCTTGCGTATGGTACGGCGCGTCAGGCCACGGCGCGTCAGAGCCGCCACCCACAGACGTATGTCTGAGGCAGTGACCGTCAGGGGGTCGAAAATGTTGTCGGGATTGTCGCCGGTGATGAAACGGCCGAACTCGCTGATGTCGCGCGAATACGACGAAACGGTGTGGGCCGAAAGATTCAGCTCACACCGGATATATGTCAAAAACGATTCTGTCAGCATGGTACTTCGCGCTACGCCCTTTCAACGCGCCGGGCCAACGGAGGCAACCGCGCGGGGGCGATTCACGAAGTTAAGACATACTTTCGGCTTTTGCAACTTTTTTGTTAAAAATGTGAACGCAAAAGCCTCGGCTGCGGAATAACGTTGAGTTATTCCTCGACCATGCGGAGTTTCTGCACGTAAACCGCCTTCATCATTTTCTTGCGGTTGGCGACAGAGGGTTTCTCGAAGGCTTGACGGCTGCGGAGTTCTTTCACGATGCCGGTCTTTTCAAATTTACGTTTGAATTTCTTGAGAGCTTTCTCGATGTTGTCGCCTTCTTTAACTTGTACGATGATCATTTTTGGGTATTCGTTGTTTTGATTTGTTTTCGGTTCATGAGGTCTGTCACCCAGCCGTTTGCCGCTTTAACGCGAACCGGCGGCCTGCGGAGACCCCGAAATAGCGCGGCAAAATTACGCACAATTTTCTTATCTGCAAAATTTTCAGCACTTTTTCTCGCCATGCGAGGGCAACAAATTATGATACGGGGCTTGGCCGGATGGAAAATTCTGACTAAATTCGCACTCTACGGATCACACAAATACTCTATGACCCTCGCTGAAATAAAGAAACTCGTTTCCCGCGGCGAAAGCCTGACAGTGGAATTCAAAAAAACTACCGGCCAACTTGAACGCGGGATGGAGACATTGTGTGCTTTTCTGAACCGCGACGGGGGCACCGTATTATTCGGAGTCACTGACAAAGGTGAACTTTGCGGCCAGCAGGTTCAGGATTCCACGCGCCGGAACATTGCCGAGACTCTGACGCAGTTTCATCCGTCAGTCGCCCCCGAAATCTCCTATGTCCGGCTCCCGGCTCCCGACAAGTACATCATAGCTATAAGCGTACCCGGGGTGGCCGACCGACGTCCGTTCTACTTCAGACATACTCCTTTCTGGCGAATTGAAAGCACCACCTCCCCCATGCCGGAGGATGTACTTGAGGATCTGCTCATGATTAAGGGTGGAAAACGGTATGTTTGGGAGAGCCAGCCTGCAAAAAACATGACCGTTGCCGACATTGACTGCAAGTTAGTGGCCGGCACCGTCAGACTCGGCATATATCATAACCGCCTGCCGGAAAGTGTGGCACTGCAACCTGTAGAGGATATCCTCCGGGGATTTCATCTTTATACTGATGACGGCAGACTGACGAATGCCGCCATGGTACTGTTCGGCAAAGATCTGGGAGCCACCTATCCGCAGTGCCTCCTGCGCATGGCACGATTCCGTGGCACTGACATTACCGATGATTTCATGGACAACCGGCAGGCTAAAGGGAACATTTTCAATCTTCTTGATGCCGCCATGTCTTTTTTCGTGAAACATCTGAATATTTCAGGCGGCATAAATCCTGCCACCTGGCAACGCGACGACGAACTCGATATACCCCGTAAAGCACTGCGCGAAAGCATCATCAACGCTTGCGCACACCGGCTCTATCATCGCAGGGGCAGCTCGATAGGCATAGCTATTTTCGATGACAGGGTAGAAGTCAGCAATACCGGAACATTTCCGATCGGCATTACCGAAGACAACATATTGGCAAACGACGAGTCAGAACCGATGAATCCGATTATAGCCAATGTTCTCTACAAGACATCATATCTCGAGCACTGGGGTCGCGGAATACGCATGATGCACAATCTCTGCGTGGAAAAAGGATTGAAGGCTCCCTTGTTCACAACTAACGGCCGGTCTGTAAAAACAGTATTTTTCTTCGAGAAAGCTGACAACTCGGTATCTCCCCCGTTTCAGGCCAAGAGACAAAATACTGAAAAGAATGTCCCTGACAGTAACGTAAATGTCCCTGACAGCACCGAAAATGTCCCTGAGACACCCCCGGATGTCCCTGAGGATGTCCCTGACTGCTCCAATGGCTTACCTGCCCGACATAAAGGCGACAACCGGCGCCAAATAATCATGCGTATGATTGAAATAAACCCAAGAATCACTACCGATGAGCTTTCCGAGATTCTGAAGGTATCCAGAAAGACCATATCCCGCGACCTGATTCTTCTTGCTCGTGAGAACCGGCTGATGCGCGAGGGAGGGGCTTTCGGGGGGAAATGGATTATATTATGAACATGATGTGTGAATTCAGCGAATTTGACCGCGCGATGATGGAGCGCGCGCTTGCTCTGGCGGCGCGAGGCCGCGGGCATGTGGCCCCCAACCCGATGGTCGGGGCAGTGATCACCGCCCCCGACGGCCGCATAATCGGCCAGGGGTGGCACCGCCGCTATGGCGGCCCGCACGCCGAGGTAAACGCCGTGCGGTCGGTAAGCGACGCAGACCGTGCGCTGTTTCCCGAATCTACAATATATGTGACTCTCGAACCATGCTCGCATTACGGGAAAACGCCCCCCTGCGCGAAACTGCTCACCGAATGCCGGTTCCGCCGCGTGGTCGTGGGTGCGGGCGACCCCAACCCGAAGGTCAACGGCCGCGGCATAGCAATGCTGCGCGAAGCAGGCATAGAGGTTGACTGCGGACTCCTGGCCGACGAGTCTGAGCGACTCAACGCGGCGTTCTTCACTGCCCACCGCTATCACCGCCCGTATATCACGCTGAAGATAGCCCGTTCGGCCGACGGCTACATGGACCGGCGCCGCGCGCCGGGCCAGCCGGCGGCACGTTTCTCTAACCGCGCCACAACACTCTCCACAATGCGGCTGCGGGCCGAAAACATGGCCATCCTCACCACAGCGGCCACCGTACTGGCCGATGATCCGGCCCTCACGGTGCGCCTATGGCCCGGCAGTCAGCCCGTGCCTGTAATCATCGACCGCCATCATCTTCTCACTCGCAACGAGAAAGTGTTCTCTAACCCCGTGCAGCCGATGCTCATCGAAGGGTATGAGTCACTTGAGTCACTGTTCGCCGGGCTTTATTACTCGGGAATCACGTCGGTACTCGTAGAGGCCGGCCCGCGTTTTACCGGCGCCCTGCTTGAGGCCGGTCTGTGGGATGCACTGCGGGTAGAAACCGCCCCCGTCACCCTCGGCGACGAGGGCACATCTCCGTGCCCTCCCTTGCCGCACCAGGCCCCCGAATCCCGCGAGAACCTCGACGGCAACACCATCGAATGGTACCGGCACCGATAGAACGGCACATCAGCGACACAAACAGGCGCAAAACACACATTTTTGTCTCATTTTGCATATTATTCACATTTTTCATTGGAAATGTGAAAAACTCGACATATCTTTGCATATCAGATTGTCACAAGGCGAAAGCCAGTCACGCCTGAACATCTACATCACTACTAATCAATCACAGACACATGAAACATTTCTACACGGCCCTACTGTTTGCGGCAATGTCGGCAATGTCGGCAATGTCGGCATCAGCCACGACCCAGTCACTGCCGGTAACACGAGCCGGCACGCTGAAACACACGCCGGCCGCTCTGACAAGAGCCGAATCGTCGCTTGACTCAAAGGCAATGCGTCCACTCCCGGATGCGCCGGTTCTCAAAAACACTCCGGCCGATGACGAGACAGTGGAAATCACCGTACCGTCGGGAGAATGGATCCCGCTCGGCACCGGCACCTGGTGCGAAGGGCTCTTCACCGAATACGGCGCCGACGATGACCTGCGCTGGCCCGTGGAAATCGAGCAGTCGGCAGAGCAGCCGGGATGGTACAGGTGCATCCCATACGGCAGCAATTCGCCGATTTCCGAACTCGTGGGAACACCAGACAACACCACCTACGTCTATATCAACGCAACCGACCCGGATCGCGTGTACATCCCCGAATACGAGGTGTACAACGGACAGTACCCCTTCTGCCAGCTTGTGCCCGAGAACGGCTGGGGGAAAGCCTGGATGGAATACGGTTACATGAAAGACGGCATGATCTGTTTCGACGCCGACACCTTCGTAACCTGGTACGTTGACCGCTGGAACCTCTGCGGCGACGGCAACATGTGCATCGGCTTGCCCGGAACACACATCCCCGACTACCGCCTGGCCACCGAGGCACCGTTCTGCGCCTACGGCAATGAAATCGGGTTAGACCTGACCGTAAAGGGTGATGACATCGCCACCCTGAAGGCTATGGTTCTCGATGGTCTGGTCGACCTGTATTCAGAGAATTCGTACATCGTGGCCGAACTCGGCACGGAAATCGATGCCGATGCAGACCGCATAATCGTCAGCGACCTCGACAAGCGCGGCCTATACTCATATTACCTTGTGGCGCTTGACGCCGACGGCAACATCGTCAACGCCCGACTCACTACCGTAATGGCTGAATTCGACAATGATGACGAATGGGAGACGGTAGGCACCGGCACCATGTACGAGGGAATTGTATCGCCGTTCTATATGGAACTCCCCATGACCATAATCGACGTCGATGTAGAGAAACACAAGACGCAGCCCGGTTATTTCCGTCTAAAAGACCCGATGAAATACCACCCTGTATTGTCGACGATAATGACGCAGGGGCATGACCATCACCACTATATCTACATCAACGCCGCCGACCCCGACGGAGGCGTGTACATCGAGGCAAGCTCGCTCGGCCTGGAGACACCTAACGGACAGGCTGCGGTATGGTCGCAGTTCGCCGACTATCTGGAGGCCGGCATGACACCAGACTATCTTAAGGGCTACGCACTCGGAGGCTCGATGACCGACGATGGCCTGATCACCTTCCCCAACAACACCCTGCTATATGCCGAACGCGGCTACAAATACGGCCAGTTCGTAAATTCGGGCGACAGAATGCGCATCGACCTCTACCACGCCACCGCCATCCGGGAAATCGGAACCGACAATACCGACACCGCTCCCTGCCGCTATTACAACCTGCAGGGCGTGACCATCGACAACCCGGCGCAGGGGCAGACAGTGATCCGCCTCGGCAACGGCAAGGCCGAGAAAATCATCTACCGCAATTAATTCCGGAAACAACACACCATACAGAATACAGAAATGAACAGATTTCTCACCATACTCGCCCTAACGGGCGCCCTCGCCGCCTCAGCGGCCCCCACACAGTGGATTCCGCTCGGCACCGCACAGCTGACCGAAGAGATACTCGCCGACGTGTATTCATGCCCCGCGCAGACCTACACCGTGACCGTCGAGACCGACGCCGCACAGAGCGGCTGGTACCGCGTGGTAAACCCCATGGCCGCCAACCCCTACATATCGGGCCGTTTCAGCGACGACCTGCTCTCTGACCGCGACTACTACCTGACCATCAACGCCACCAACCCCGATGCGGTCTCGATAGCCGACGGCGAAATCGGCGTCAGCGATGAAGACGGACGCTACTCGGTGATGTCGTTCCCGCTGGGCAAGCTCGACGGCAGAATCATAACCTTCGACAGCGCCGGCGACATAATACTCATGCAGGACGACTATGAATATGACGCCAACATGAACGGCGCGTTCCGCCTCGAACTGCCCGAACAGCAGGCCGCACCTGATCCCGTCACCCTCCCCTACATCAACGCGCTCAACACCGACGGCGCTCTTGACGGTTTCACCATCCTCGATGTGAACGGCGACGGCATAACCTGGAAACAGGACAGTTTCCTCAAGACAACCGGCATCTCGTACAACTCAGACATGCCCATGGACGACTGGCTGATCATGCCTCCCGTCGAACTGGCAGCCGGCATGAAATATCCCTTCTCGATTGACGTGCTCACCGGCGACAGCGGTACCGACGAGCGGTTCGAGGTCAAGGCCGGAACGGCCCCGACCGCCGAGGCCATGACACTGGCCGTCATCGAGCGGACCGACGCCGCCCACTCGATGTACCGCACATACACCGGCACGATACAGCCCGAGAACGACGGACTCTATTACATAGGTATTCATGCCGTCAGCGTGCCCGACACCTACAGCATCACCCTGCGCGACCTCTCTGTTGGCGAGGCCATGCTGCCAGCTGCACCCGCCGCACCGACCGACTTCAATGTCGTGACACGCACAAACGGTTTCCTCGGCGCCGATGTCACCATGACCGCCCCCTCGACAGACCTTGACGGCAACGCGCTCGACGCACTCACATACATCCGTTTCTACCGTGACGGCACCCTGTGCCACTCGGTGATGAATCCGCGGCCCGGACAGCAGATCTCGTTTGTGACCGAAGTGCCGGCCAACGGCCGATATGACTTCTCGGCCATCGCCGAAAACAGCAACGGGCAGAGTCCCGCCGCCGAAATCAATGCGTTTGTAGGCGTTCTTGAGCCTGCGGCGCCCGCCAATGTCACGCTCACAGAGGGCACAGAACCCGGAACCGTGACGCTGACCTGGGATGCGGTCACCGCCGACATCCGCGGCAACGAGCTGCTGCCCGAATATGTGACCTACCGCGTCTACACCACCGGCGACGACAGCACCCGCCTGCTCGACAACCTCACCGAACCGACATGCACGTTCAGCGCCTATGAGCCCGGGGCACAGCAGTTCCTGAGCTATGACGTCGTGGCCGTCAACGCCGGCGGGATGTCAGACTTCACCCGCAGCGACATGCTCCATGTGGGCGAGCCGTACGCCGTGCCCTTCTCCGAGTCGTTTGCCGGCGGCAACTGCCTGATGCTCTTCGCCAATATCGACGGCCATGAGGCAAAATGGAACGCCTACACCGACGACACCGATATCACCGCACAGGACAACGACGGCGGTTTCCTGGCATCCGAGGCGCATTTCATCGACGATACCGCAGGCATGATTACCGGCAAGTTCGATATCTCGGGTCTTGAGAAACCAGCGCTCGCCTTCTGGACATACAAGCTCACACAGGATGGCCAGAACGGCAACTCGCTCACTGTAAGCGCCGACGGCCAGACCGTGGCCGACATCGAACTTGACAACATCGAGGGCGCCGACGGCTGGTACCAGGTGGTGGCCGACCTGTCGGCCCTGAAAGGGAAGACCGTGCAGTTCACCTTCGAGTCGCGTCATAAAGTCGCTCCGGTCGTCATCATCGACAACATGCAGATCGGCGAGGCCAACCAGGTAGGGATAACCCCGGTCATCGCCGGCAACGACGAGGGCGCACCCGTATATTACGACCTGCAGGGACGCCGCATCGACGCCCCCGCGCCCGGTTCGGTGGTCATCACCCTCATCGGCAGCCGCGCATCGAAAACCGTAGCCCGCTGACAAACGGCGCTCCCGTTCCCGTCATTTCATTGTAGGGTCGCTGCATGCAGCGACCGTTTACTAGACTGGTAACCAACATATTGCTGGCCCGGTTCGGTGGCGGTCGCTGCATGCAGCGACCCTACAATGAATACCGGCACATTATGA
>USKE01000087.1 GCA_900555165.1 uncultured Porphyromonadaceae bacterium
TGTGCGGCAGCTCGGCCTCACCGCCGGCAATATCGGCGAAATCTCTAAAATCCCCTACGAAAAGCTCCTTGCCGCCGGCACAGCCGCCGTTGAGACCGTGCGCAAGCAGGCCGAGGCCGAAAACGGCACCGGGGGCACCTTCATCTTCGGCTGGGCCCCCACCGTAGACGGCGCCGTGCTGCCCCGCCAGCCATTCGCCGACGGAGCGCCCGCGCAGAGCCGCGACATACCGATGATGATCGGCACCACACGCTGCGAATTTTCGCCGTCGACATACGTGCCCATGTTCCGCAACGCCGACACCGAAATGGCCGTGGGATTCCTGCGCCAGCGCTACGGCCAGGAGGGCGCCGACCGCATAATCGCGGCCTATGCCAAGGCTTATCCCGGATACCGCCCCGTCGACCTCATTGACTTCGACACCACATTCCGCCCCAACGCCGTGCGCCAGGCCGACATCAAGGCCGCCCAGGGCGGGGCACCCGTGTACATGTATCTGTTCTCCTGGGAGTCGCCTGTGCTCGACGGCGCGCTGCGCAGCACACACTGCATGGAGATTCCGTTCGTGTTCGCCAACGCGAAAATCCATGCCTCGATGACAGGCGGCGGAGCGCAGGCCGAAACCCTGGCAGGACGCATGTCTGACGCCTGGATCGCGTTCGCCCGCACAGGCAACCCCAACACCCCATCGCTGCCGCACTGGCCCGCTTACACACCCGACCAGCGCGCCACCATGTTCTTCGACAATGACTGCGCCGTGCGCAACGGCCACGACCGCGAGCTGCTCGACGTGGTGGCCGAATACGCAACCCCGAAAAGTTTCTGATACTTACCATAATCAAATCATACCCATAATCTAACCAGACCTATCATGAAAACCAAGATCGCATTGCTGGTGCTGATGCTCACCGCAGCGCTGTGCTCGCTGGCACAGACGCCGGTGAAGGTGACCGGCACGGTGACCGACGCCAACGGTGAGCCACTCATCGGTGTCAGTGTCACTGTCAAAGGTGGAACCGGCGGAGCCGCCACCGACCTCGACGGCCATTACACCCTCACGACCGCCACAGGGTCGACACTTATGTACTCTTACGTCGGCTACGACCAGGCCGAGCGCCGCGTGGCCAAAAGCGGCGTCATCGACGTAACACTCAAAGAATCGTCAGTCATGCTCAACGACGTCGTGGTCGTGGGCTACGGCGTGCAGAAGAAAAGCTCGGTCACCGGCGCCATATCGCAGATAAAGGCCGAGGACATCCAGAACCGCACCATCACCAACCCGCAGAGCGCCCTGCAGGGCAAGACCGCCGGCGTGCAGGTGGTGACCACATCGAACGCCCCCGGGTCGTCGCCCACAATCCGCGTGCGCGGATATTCGTCGAACGTGTCGTCTGACCCGCTCTATGTGGTCGACGGCGTGCGCCTCTCTGACATCAGCGGCATCGATCCCAACGACATCGCCTCGATGGAGGTGCTCAAGGATGCCGCGTCGGCCGCCATCTACGGCGCCGAGGCCGGAAACGGCGTGGTGCTGATCACCACCAAGCGCGGCAGCGCCGGAAACGGCAAGATCTCGTACGACTTCCAGTATGCCTGGGAGCGTCCGGCCACAATCCCCCGCATGCTCAACGCCGAGCAGTACATCCAGTACATGTCGGAAGGGAACTTCTTCACCGAAGACTATCTGCTGCGGAGCTGGGACGGCGTGACCAACACCTCGTGGATCGACGAGGCTTTCGAGACCGGCCACATGCAGCGCCACAACCTGTCGTTCACCAACGGCAACGACCGCGGCAACTACTACCTGTCGCTGTCGTACCTCAACAACGACGGCATCGTGGGCGGCGGCAAAGACAAATACGAGCGCCTCACGGCCGCCATAAACGCCGAATACGACATCAAGACCTGGCTCAAGGTGGGCACCACCAACCAGATCGAGAAATACAACTCAAGCTCGGTGTCGAGCAACAACGAATACGGAAGCCTTATCACTGCAACCCTGATGATGGATCCCCTCACACCGTTCCTCTACGCCCCCGGGCAGCTCCCCCTGCACATGGCCAACGCCCTGAGCGCAGGCAAGACACTGCTTGCCGACAAAGACGGCAACTACTACGGCGTGTCGCAGTATCTCAACTCTGAGAACTATCACCCCTACATCATGCGCGACAACAACTCGAACAAGAGCACCGGGCTCAACGTTACCGGCAGCATCTTCGCCGACTTCAAGCCGTTCGACGGGTTCACGTTCACCTCGCGCCTGGGCTACCGCCTGTCGTCGAACCACAGCACGCAGATCTCGCTGCCGTTCTACGGCAACGCCGTGCAGAGCCGCGACTACGTGAGCATCGACCAGGCCGTGAACTCGCAGACCATCTACTACCAGTGGGAAAACTTCATCAACTATTTCAAGAAGTTCGGCCCCAACACCATCAACGCCATGGTGGGCATGAGCTACCAGGAATCGACCAACTCATACACACAGGGCAGCCTGACGGCCAACGGCGCTGACGCCGTGAAGAAGAACGACCCGCTGTTCTGGTTCCTGAACTTCGGCAGCGAGTCGGCCACCAAGGGTGTAGGCGGCGAGAAGACCCGCAGCTCGAAGATGTCTTACTTCGGCCGCGTGAGCTATGAGTTCGACAACCGCTACCACATCCAGGCCTCGCTCCGCGCCGATGCCGCCGACCTCTCGAAACTGCCGCTCGAGAACCGCTGGGGCTACTTCCCCGCCGTCTCGGCAGGCTGGACACTCTCGAACGAGAAGTTCTTCGAGGACGCCCGCCAGTGGGTCGACAACGTGAAACTGCGCGCCAGCTGGGGCCAGAACGGCTCCCCGGCCGCCCTCCACCGCCACCCCTCCACGATGCGGGTCTTCACTCACCGGCTCCCTCTACAGCACCGACATGACCATCAGCGGGTTCTATCCGCTGATGCCGGGCAACGACTACACCAACGCCACACGCCCCACGTCGATGGGCAACAAGAAACTCAAATGGGAGACCTCAGAGCAGTTCGACATCGGCCTCGACATGCGTTTCCTGCGCAACCGCCTGGGCTTTGCCGTCGACTGGTACTCGAAAACCACCAAGGACCTGCTGATCAGCGGCACGGTGCCCTCGCTCATCGTGGGCGGCACATGCTCGCCGATGAACGCCGGCAACGTGAGCAACAAGGGCGTGGAGCTCGAGCTCTCGTGGCGCGACGTGGCAGGCGACTTCCGCTACAGCGCCACATTCAACCTGGCCACGCTCAGCAACAAGGTGACCTACCTCGACCCGTCGATCGACCGCATAGGCGGCGTGAACTTCCACACCTCGACCATAACCTACTTCGAGAAAGGCTACCCCGTCTATTACTTCCGCGGCTATCAGTTCGACGGCCTCGACGACAAGGGCAATCCTAAATTCAAGGACCTCGACGGCAGCGGCACGCTCAACGACGGCGACCTGGCTTGCATCGGCGACGCTATCCCCGACATAACCTACGGTCTGACGCTCAACCTGGGCTGGAAAGGGCTCGACCTGACAGTTTTCGGCACCGGAGCCGCCGGAAACAAGGTGTTCAACTGTATCAACCGCGCCGACTTCGCGCAGTGCAACAAGCTCAAGGAGGTATTCTTCGACAACCGCTGGACAGCAGCCAACCCCGGCGGCACAGTGCCCCGCGCCGGTGCCGAGAACATGGACAAATACCAGATCTCAGACGCCCTGGTATATGACGGCTCGTACTTCAAGATCAAGCAGATACAGCTCGGCTACATGCTGCCCTCGCAGTGGACACGCAAATTCTATGTGAGCAACATGCGCGTCTATGCCTCGCTCGACGACTTCTTCTGTTTCACAAAGTATCCGGGTTTCGACCCCGAGGTGGCCGCGACCGCCACGGCCGGCATGGGCGTCGACAAGGGCGCTTACCCCTCGGCAAAGAAAGTAGTGCTCGGTTTCAACATCACATTCTAATCCACAACGACCATGAAACTCAAATATATACTGTCGGCATTCGTTGCCGGGGCGGCCATGCTCTTCACGTCGTGCGAAGACGGGCTCGACATTCCCAAGCACGGCAACATGGGCACCCAGAACGACTTCTACAAGACCGACCAGGAGGCCCTCGAAGCCGTGGCCACCCTCTACAAGAGCTGGGGCGACAACTACTACAACATGTTCTCGCTCAAGAACCTGCTCTCTGACGACGTATGGACTGGCGGCGGCTCGCGCGGCGACAACCCCGACATGGAGCGCCTGAACGAATACAGCTTCGACACCGACCACGGCACAATCGCCGGCGCCTACCAGGGCCTCTACGCCATCATCTACAGCGCCAACCTGATCATCGAAAAAGTCGAGCCCGACACCCCGGTGAAGGCGCAGGCCGTGGCCGACGCATACTTCTTCCGCGCGCTGGCGCACTTCGACCTGGTGACACTGTGGGGCACGGCGCCCGTGGTCGACCATCTGCTCGAACCGGGCGAATACCGCAAAGGCAACAGCACTCCCGCCGAACTGTGGGAACAGGTCGAGAACGACCTCCGTGCCGCCATCGACAGCAAGGCCCTCCCCACCAAGAACGGTGCCACCGACCCGATGGGCGCCATCCGCGTCACACACGAGACCGCACTGGCCATGCTGGGCAAGGCCTACCTCTTCCAGGGCAAATACGCCGAAGCCGCCCTCGAGCTCGACAAGGTCATCGACTCGAAGAAATACGAACTCTTCCAGGGCGACTACGACATGCTGCTCCACGCCGCCAACAACAACAGCTGCGAGGCCATGCTTGAGGTCCAGCGCCGCAACGACAAGGAACAGGCCTGGAATTTCTTCTCGTATGTCTACATCATGTCGGGCTGGCGCTCTGGCCTGATGAACTTCGGCACCGCCGACGCCCTGGCCAAGGGATGCTACGGGTTCTTCAACCCCACCAGGGCCCTCTATGACGCTTTCGTGGCACGCGAGGGCAGCGACGGCTACCGACTGCGGTCGACACTGCGCACCTACGAGGAGCTGAACGCCGAATACGGCCTGACCATCAATCCCGGCGAGCGCCTGGTGGGCCACGAGGGAATCTTCAACTGGAAAGGCCGCATCCTTAAAGACGACTGCATCAACGACCAGGAATATTTCCAGGCCCTGCAGTACACCAACCTGCGCGTGATGCGCTATGCCGAAGTGCTGCTCATGGCCGCCGAGGCACACGTGATGTCGGGCGGCTCACGCGCCGACGAGTATGTGAACGCCATACGCGGCCGCGCACGCCTGCAGCCGCTCACCGGCGTGACTATCGACGATGTAAAGACCGAGAAACGCCTGGAACTCTGCATGGAGGGCGTGCGTTTCCAGGATCTGGTGCGCTGGGGCGACGCCGCCCGCGTGCTCGCCGCCAAGGGCCAGAACATCCCCGCGTTCTCGGCCACCGGCCTGCAGGAGAAAGCGTTCTCGAACAGCACCTTCGGGTTCAAGGAGAAACATGCGCTGCTCCCCATCCCCCGCAAGGAGATGGACCTGAACCACAGCATGACCCAGAACACCGGGTGGTAAAACTATCAACAGCAACAAAACAACGTCATCCCACATGAAAAAGATATATAGACTGTTACTGACGCTACCGCTGGCCGCCATGTCATGGGCATGCAGCGACAACGTGATCGACGACCTGTCGGGCACCTACGGCGACATCGAGCGATACACCTTCATCACCGAGACCACAGGCGAGACACAGAAACTCAAAAAGGGACTCAAATACCTCGACATGGAATTCGCCGACGCGGCCAACAACACTTTCAACCTCCGTGTGGTGTCGCGTGAATGGGCCCTCCAGCCCGGCACATACACACCGATGGCAAGCGTCGGCGACGAGCCTGTGGCAAACACGTTCTACGGTTTCGTGGCCAACGGCAACCTGGCCCGCGGGGCAATCACCGAGGGTGAGCTCACAGTGACTCTCATCGACGGCACATACTACATCTCAGGCCTGCTCTCCGGCAGCGACAGCCACCGGTATGTGGTGAACTACCGCGGACCCATCGAGTTTGTGACCGGTGTCGACGACCCCGAGCCCAGCGGCTACACCGTGATGCTTAAGGTCGACCCGCTCACAGTCACCGATCCCGCTACCTGGCAGCCCGTTCCGGTGCCCGGCATGAGCAAGTACACCCTGGCCATCAGTGACCCCGAGGGGAAAGACGCCGCTTTCCTCGAGGCCGCCAACAGAGAGGGCATGACCCTGGCCGAGCTTGCCGGCACATACACCATCGCGGGTTCGCCCGCCGAGCCGTGGCTGATCGACAACGGCTGGCTGGTGCCCGACTACGGCATGGCCGGGGGCGCGTATGTGGTGGCTCCCGACGGCGAGAAACAGTATATCGTGCAGGGCACGGTCAGAATCGAGGCCGCCACGGGAACCACGGGCGAGACGCTATACAGTTTCACCGGCGAGAACCTCTCGTTCATCACCATGGCAGGGGGCAACGGCACCACAAACCTCGGCATCCGTTTCGCCCAGTGCCTTGAGAAAAGCGGCACCGAGCTGCTCGACCTCTCTTTCCAGAGCCAGGTGCTCGGCCGCGAGGTCAAATACTCGGTGCTTCTGCCCAAAAGTTTCGACGGCACAAAGGAATTCCCGGTACTCTACATGCTCCACGGCGCCACAGGCAACAGCACCGACTGGCTGGCTCAGGGCGCCATGGCAAGCCACACCGGCAATGTCGCCACCGAGATGGTGATTGTCTCGCCCCAGGCCACTTTTGACGGGTTCGACTCTTTCTATGTCGACAACTACCAGGACAAGGGACTGGCCTACGAGACATTCTTCACCACCGAGTTCATGCCTGCCATCGAGGCGATGTACAAAGGCAACGGCAAGCGCGGCATCGCCGGGCTGTCGATGGGCGGTTTCGGCTCGCTCTACTACGGACTGAAGTACACCGGGCAGTTCTCGGGCATATACGCATGCTCGCCTGCCCTGGCCATGGAGGGCGCGGGCAACATCTTCGACATGGTGTGGACACCGGTCGATACCCCCTTCGTCATCGAGATCGGCACAGAGGATTTCCTCTACGAGAGCGCCACATGGTTCAACGAGGCCATGAAGAACTCGCCCATGCTCGGCAACTACACCTACATAGAGCGCCCGGGCGCCCACGACTGGGCGTTCTGGAGCGCCTGCGCGCCAAAAATTGTTAAATTTTTCGATACAGTCTTCTCAAAATGACCTTTTGCTGAGAAGCACTTGTCTGTGTGATAATTTTTTGCGAATTTTATGATGTCTTTCGCCAGAGGGGGGCCGCAGGCCGGCCTGACGGCATCCCCCTGGCGGCGACACCATGAAAGACCATTGGCTAATCATCTCTTCATACTTAAAAACCGTAATGAAAAAGTATATCCTTACCGCCACAGTGGCATTGGCATCGCTGTGCGCCCAGGCCCAGCAGGCCCTGTGGGGCGGCTCACAGCTTGTGTCGCCTGAAATCAACCCCGACAATACCGTGACATTCCGCCTGGCGGCCCCGAAAGCCGTGAAAGTGCAGGTGACGGGCGACTTCCTCCCCACGCAGAAAATCCAGACCCCGTTCGGCGAGTTCGACGGCCCCGGCGTGGCCGACCTGGTCGAGAAAGACGGCGTGTGGCAGTACACCACCCCCGATCCCCTGGCACCCGAGCTTTACAGCTATACAATGCTGGTCGACGGCCTGAAGATCAACGACCCCTCGAACGTGCACCGCATCCGCGACGTGCAGTCGGTGACCGACGTGTTCATCATCCCCGGCGGCCGCGCCGACCTCTACCGTGTCAACGAGGTTCCCCACGGCACCGTGTCGAAAGTGTGGTACCACAGCCCCACGCTGGGGATGGACCGCCGAATGACGGTCTACACCCCCGCCGGTTACGAGACAAGCGGCAAACGCTACCCGGTGTTCTACCTGCTGCACGGCATGGGCGGCGACGAGAACGCCTGGACCGAGCTGGGCCGCGCCGCCCAGATTCTCGACAACCTCATCGCCCAGGGCAAGGCAAAGCCCATGATTGTGGTGATGACCAACGGCAACGCCGCCCTTGAGGCCGCCCCCGGCGAGTCGAGCCTCGGGTTCGCGCCCCCGACCATAAGCCTGCCCAAGACAATGGAGGGGAGTTTCGAGACCCACTTCCCCGAGGTGGTGAACTTCATCGACAAGAACTACCGCACAATCAAAAACAAGAAGTCGCGCGCCATAGCGGGTCTGTCGATGGGCGGTTTCCACTCGATGCACATCTCGAAACAGTACCCCGACATGTTTGACTACGTTGGCCTCTTCTCGGCCGCCATCGAACCCAACAAGGATGTGAAAAGCCCCATATACGACGACCTCGACAGGAAACTCAAGACTCAGTTCGCAAAAAAACCGGCCCTTTACTGGATCGGCATCGGCAACACCGACTTCCTCTTCGAGGCCAACAAGGCCTACCGCAAGAAACTCGACGACAACGGATACGCCTACACTTATTACGAGACCCCCCAGGGCCACATCTGGAAGAACTGGCGCATCTACCTGACTGAATTCACCCCCTTGCTCTTCAAATAATGAGATTCATCACCTTCACGGCTGTGGCGGCTCTGGCC
>USKE01000088.1 GCA_900555165.1 uncultured Porphyromonadaceae bacterium
ACCTCGCCTACGGCATAAAGGAATAAGAAAGCACCTGCTGTTCAGTTATCGGGCCAGCTGGCCCGATAACTGAAACCGGGGCTTATTTTTTCCTGGGCGCGAAATAGCGGGCCACGGTAATGCGCACCACGGCCATGCCCCCGAGGGTTACGGCCAGCATCAGGGCCACGGCCACGGCAATCGTGGGCCAGAGCGGGGCAGGGCTTACCGAGGCGGCCGCAAGGCGCGTCTGCCACATTCCGGAACCCCACCACAGCAACACCACAGACACCGCCAGCACGCCGGCATTTATAAACCCTATGATTGGGAGATAGGCGCGCGAAACCGTTGCCGGCGAATACCCTAACAGCATCAGATTGCCGAGTTTCCGGCGGTTCTTCTGCAACAGCAGGCTCAGGCTGAGGACAAGGATGAAGAACGCGAGGGTCGAAATGACCACCCCCACGGCCACAACGATACCCGTCACTACCGAAAGGAAATATCCGGCGCGCGAACTGTCGCTCTTGTCGCCGGCGACCTCGTAACCGTGCGCCTCAAGATAGCCGGTTACCTCGGGTGCGCCGGGGTTCTCGACCTCAAGAATCAGTCGCGACGGCTCGCGCACCGCGCCGTTGTCGCCGTAACGCGCGTTGGCCCAGTTCATGAAGGCCTCGGGCACGGCTATGGTGTTGAAACGCGACGAGAACCCCACGATGCGCGCCGGGAAGGTGTCGATATGCCCGTTTCCGGCCACACTTACCTGCAGGGGCACCTTGCCGATTACCCCCTCGCTGAGCTGAGGCAGGCCGCGCGACGCCGCGAAACCGAAGTTATACAGCGCCAGATAGTCTTTCGAGAGTATGATGGGCACAACGGGGCGCGAGGGGTCGAAACTCCACCCGTCGGGGCGCACGTCGAAAAACTCGTCGGGAATCGACTCGAAGAAGAGGAACGTGTTCATCTCGCGACCGCCGAAATTCACCGACGCCGACACATTGAAATCGGCGTTCTCGAACACGCCGAGGCGCCTGAGCCACGACTGTGCCTCGAGATCGGCCATGTCGGCGCCGCTGAACCCGGCCTTGGCGCCCGAAATGGCCGCCAATGACCCTACGCGCGGCGAAACCACAAGATAATCGCGGTTTATGTAGGCGTCAGAGCCGGAATCGAACGATGCGCTGACATCGCGGTAAAACTGCATGGCGCACACCACGATGGTGAGTCCCACAAGGTTGGCCAGGGCGTATCCCGCAAGCTGGCCGGCTGATATGTTGCGGCGCAGAAGGCGCCCCACAAGAGATTTCACAGGTCTAAAACAATTGTTGCGTCAATAGCCAGGTGGTTTCCCACCGAGGTGGCGATTACCGATCCCCCCTCGGCACGTGCGCGCTCGCACACCAGAGCGGCCACCGCTTCGTTGTTGCGGCGGTCGAGGTGGCTCACCGGCTCGTCGAGTATAAGAAAGTCAAACGGCTGAGCCACAGCCCTTATGATGGCCACACGCTGCTGCTGGCCCACGGAAAGCAGACCGGCGGGTGTATCGGCCTTGTCGTCGATCTCCAGCCGCTCAAGCATGGCGCGTATCTCAGAGGCCGTAAGGCGATCGGTAAGCCGGTTCTTTATCAGGATGTTCTCCATTACCGAAAGTTCTGCGAACAGCCTCATCTCCTGCGGGAGCCACGCCAGCGAGCGACATCTGAGGTCGCACCACCGCGCGGTGCCGAAAGTGCGTATGTCTTCGCCGTCGAAGAGTATGCGGCCGCGGTAATCGGTGCGTGCGCCGTAGATGTAACTGCACAGCGACGATTTCCCGGTACCCGACTCGGCCTGCACGAGCAGGTCGTCGCCGCGGCGTATGGTGAGCCGTTGCCGCCATACCCCCGAGGGGCGCGGAGCCGCGTCGGGCCCGGCGAACACCTCGGGGAGCAGATTGTCAAGAACGATTTCCGAGACCATCACATCACCTGGCCCAGCAGGGTCTCGAGCAGAGGTTTGTCGGTATCGGTAAGACGCAGGGTGGCGCGGGTGACATCCTTGTCGGCCCAGCAGCGGAAATCAACCCCGAACGAGGCATTGAGGCCTGTCATCACGGCACCCTCTTTCGGCAGACGCACGGCCAGGATGTTAGACTGCCCCTTTAGCACCGAGGCGTCAACCGAAGGCACGCCGTCGGCACCGGCACCCGTGGTGGCGATGAGGGTGTTCCCCTCGGCGCGCACGCTCAGGCCGGGCAGCGGGTTCATCTTCAGCAGGGTCTCGATCTGGGCGAGATATTTCTGCGCGTCACCCTCTTTCAGCTCCACGGCCACGGTGACATCCCAGTATTCCATGAAATCAGAGGCGTCAGACATCATGAACGATGCCAGGCCGCGGCGCGGACCGGCACCGATCATCAGCGTGCCGTCAAGCGACTGGAGGTAGGGGAGTACCATGGCCATCACCTGGCGCGAACGCGGGTCGGCATCGCCGGCCATGTCGGCAACCTTATTCCAGGGGAAATCACCCTTCACACCGAATGCGGCCACGGCCACGTCGAAACCGTTGAGATATTTCAGCATACCGGTGTTGACGTCGCGGAAATACTCCATGAACCCAGCGGCGTCGGCCATCTTCTTCCCGTCGCCGTCGAGCCGCGCGATCTCGGCGGAAACCTCGGCGCCGTCGAGATTAATGCCTACCGACATGGTGCCGTCGACCGGCATACCCGTCGCATCGAGTTCGGCCAGCAGATTGACGGCGTTGTCGCGCCCCAGACACTCGCGGCGCCACTCCACGTCGGCCACCGACTTTTTGGAGGCACCCTTGAGCAGGGTGTTCACGGCCTTGGCGGTAGCGGCGGCGTCACTGCGGCTGTCAGTCACGACCACCACGGCCTCGCCCATCAGGAACGACGGCGCGCCATCCTTGCTCCAGACAGCCCAGCTGTCTGATTCGGTCGAGTTAAATGCATTGTCCGTCAAAATTTTCTCAAGAGCCCCGGCATCGGTCACTGCAGTCAGGAACACTGGGCTGCCCGACGACGACCCGACCATATACACATGTTCCAGGTCAAGCGCGCCCGATTCCATGATGCCGCGCAACAGCGGAGCCTGGCTTTTCCCCCAGTTCACCACCGCGGCGGCCCCGTCGGTGAGCGTGATGCGGTTCCCGTCGGCCTTGCATCCGGCGTTCTCCATGATTTTCACCACGTTAATCGATGCCATGACATCAGCGTCGGCAGGAATCATGGCGAGTGGTTCGTTGGATTTCTGGCACGATACCAGAGCCATTGCCCAGACGGCCAGCAGTGCACCCAGGCAAGATTTCATTATTCTCATATTATGATTATGGATTTGAATTTTCACTAAACTCACCGGATATACCGTTATAAGTATGGTTTCCAGTCAACAAAGGTATGAATTAAGGCGTTAATTTTAAGATTTAAATTGTGTTAAAAAGCACGCGATATGACAAATGTCATATTTTAAAGTTTTGATTATCCGTAATTTTGTGCCCGAATACGTGAAATGTGGCCTTACGGCGCATTGTCAGGAACCAGAATAAGTATCAAACATCATAAAAATTGCAGTTAAATCCATGACAACGAAGAAAAGCATCAGGCTCGACATGTCGCTGGCAATTGCCGGCGCTCTGGCAGCCGCAACAGCACTTTCGTCATGTGGCGGCAGCGGAGACCCCCGCGCAGCGCTCGCAGCCGCCCAGAACGCAACTCCGGAAGTGGAGGTGCTCACCGTAGCCCCCGGTTCGTCAGACCTCAACCACACCTATCCCACCACCATCAAAGGCAAGACCGACATCGACATCCGTCCGCTCGTGACCGGTTTCGTGACCAAGGTGCATGTTCAGGAGGGTGACCATGTGCGCAAAGGCCAGACACTGTTCACACTCGACCAGGTGCAGTACCAGGCCGCTGTGTCGCAGGCCGAGGCCGCGGTAAATTCGGCAAAGATCGCCGTCGACAACGCACGCCTGCAGGTGAACAACCAGCGCCAGCTCTTCGAGAAGAACATCATCAGCGACTACACATACACCGTGGCCAAGAATCAGCTCGCCACAGCCGAGGCAAGCCTGGCAAACGCCAACGCCGCGCTGACAACAGCCCGCAAGAACCTCAGCTACACCGTGGTGACCGCACCCTCTGACGGCGTGATCGGCTCGATTCCCAACAAAGAGGGAACCCTGGCATCACCCTCGATGCAGATACCTCTGACCACCGTGTCAGACAACTCTGAAGTCTACGCCTACTTCTCGCTCAACGAGAAAGACATGCTTGAGCTTACCGACGGTGGCACACGCTCGCTGGCATCGGCCATCGCCGGCATGCCCGCCGTGAAACTCCAGCTTGCCGACGGCACCATCTACGGCCCGGAAGGCAAAGTCGCCACCGTATCGGGCATCATCGACCAGAGCACCGGCGCCTCGAACGTGCGCGCACGTTTCGCCAACCCCTCGGGCGTGCTCCGCTCGGGTTCGACAGGTACCATCCTCATCCCCTCGCACCAGGACAACGTGATCATAGTGCCCCAGAAGGCAACCTACGAGGTGCAGGACAAGCGTTTCGTCTACGCCCTCAACGACTCTAACAAGACCGTGCCCGTGGCCATCACCGTGGGCGCCCTCGACAACGGCAAGGACTTCGTAGTCACCTCGGGTCTCCAGCCCGGCCAGCGCATCGTAGTAGAGGGTGTCGGCAGCAAGATCAACCAGGCCGGCATGCAGGTGAAACCCAAGGGCGCCGTTGCCGCCACCGAGGCACCCAAAGCCGCCGAAGACGCCAAATAAACCGATTCACTTCACTGATTACCAATATATTCCCCCGCACGGGAATCATCACACACAGGTAACAAAGCAATGAAATTAGACACTTTCATCAACCGCCCGGTGCTCTCGACGGTGATTTCGATATTCATCGTGCTGTTGGGTCTGATCGGTCTGTCGTCACTGCCTATCACGCAGTACCCCGACATCGCTCCCCCGACAATCTCGGTAAGCACCACCTATAGCGGCGCCAACGCCCAGGCCGTGCTGAACTCGGTCATCGCTCCCCTCGAGGAGTCGATAAACGGCGCCGAGGGCATGACATACATCGAGTCGACCGCAACAAACACCGGCTCGGCTACAATCAACGTGCATTTCGAGCAGGGTTTTGACCCTGACATGGCCGCCGTCGACGTGCAGAACCGCGTGGCCAAGGCACAGAACCTGCTCCCCGCCGAGGTAACCCAGGTGGGCGTGCTCACACAGAAACGCCAGTCGTCGATGCTCGTCGGCGTGGCCGTCTACTCGGATGTGCCCGAATACGACAACGAGTTCATCGACAACTACATGAAGATCAACATCATCCCCGTGCTCCAACGTGTGAAGGGCGTGGGCGACGTCATGTCGTTCGGCGGTGACTACTCTATGCGTATCTGGATCAAACCCGATGTCATGGCCCAGTACGGCCTGACCCCCAATGACGTGGCCGCCGCACTGCGCGACCAGAACGTCGAAGCCGCCCCCGGCTCGTTCGGCGCACAGGGCGGCCAGTCGTTCCAGTACACGATGAAATACCGCGGCCGCTACATGACCCCCGAGGAGTTCGAGAACATCGTCATCAAGGCCACCTCGACCGGCGACGTGCTCTACCTCAAGGATGTGGCCGACGTCGAGCTGGGCAAGGTGACCTACGACTACGCCTCGTCGCTCAACGGCAAGCCCTCGTCGATGGCAATCGTGTTCCAGACCGCAGGCTCGAACGCCACCGAGATCATCAACGAGTGTCTGGCGCAGGTGGAGGTAATGAAGAAAGACCTCCCCGCCGGGCTGCACTTCGCCATCCCGATGAACAACAACGACTTCCTCTACGCATCGATCCACAAGGTGATCGACACCCTGATAGAGGCCTTCATCCTGGTGTTCTTCGTGGTCTACATCTTCCTTCAGGATTTCCGCTCGACCCTCATCCCCGCCATCGCCATCCCCGTGGCCCTGGTCGGCACATTCTTCGTGATGAAGATGATCGGGTTCTCGATAAACCTCATCACCCTGTCGGCCCTTGTGCTGGCGATCGCGATTGTGGTCGACGACGCCATTGTGGTGGTCGAGGCCGTGCATGCCAAGCTTGACGCCGGATACAAGTCGTCACGCAAGGCCTCGATCGACGCCATGAGCGAAATCGGCTCGGCCATCATCTCGATCACACTGGTAATGATGCTGGTATTCATCCCTGTGTCGTTCATGCCGGGCACCGCAGGTATCTTCTACCAGCAGTTCGGTCTCACCATGGCCATCGCCATCGGTTTCTCGGCCGTGAACGCCCTTACGCTGTCGCCGGCCCTCTGCGCCGTGTTCCTCAAACCCCACAAAACCGAGGGTGAGGATCCGAAATCGCTCAAGCAGCGTCTCGGCGAGGCATATTCAGCCGCCGGCGAGGCGATGGTAAAGAAAGCCAAGCGCTCGTTCGGCGTAAACTTCCCCCCGATTGTGACAATGGCCTTCCTGGTGGCCACCATCACCTTCATGGTACTCGGTTGGTTCGCTTTCGAGGATGTCGTCAAGGGCTGTCTGGCACTGGGTTGCGCCATCGTGGCAATCCTGGGCATGTTCGGCACACGTTTCCACAAAGCGTTCGAGAAACTGTTCGGCAAGGTGATGTCAGGCTATAACAAGCGCGTGACATTCTTCACCCGCCACAAGATTCTGTCGTTCTCGATTGTCGGCGCCGCCATCGCCATCCTGGTGTTCCTGATGAACATCACCCCCACCGGCCTTGTGCCCAATGAGGACACAGGTACGGTCTTCGTGATGGTCGACATGCCCCCGGGCACATCGCAGGAGCGCACCATCGAGGTCATGAACGAGGTCGACAGCATGCTCGGCGCCATGGACGCCATAGAGTACCGCCAGCAGATCGTGGGCTACTCATTCATCGCCGGCGCAGGCCCCACATACGGTACGTTCTTCGTCAAGCTCAAGGACTGGTCGAAACGCGACGAGGCCACCGAGAACTCAACCGCCGTGGTTATCGACATCTTCAAGCAATCGGCCGCGAGAATCAAAGACGGCCGTGTCATCGCCTTCCAGCCCCCTATGATCACCGGTTACTCGGCAACCAACGGTTTTGAGCTCAGGCTGCAGGACAAGACCGGCGGCACAATCGAGGACTTCTTCGCCATAACGCAGAACTTCCTGCAGAAACTGGCCGAACAGCCTGAGATCCAGGATGCCACCACCACGTTCAACCCCAACTTCCCCCAGTACAAGATCGACATCGACGCCGCCAAGGCACAGCAGGCCGGCCTGTCGACATCGACCATCCTCTCGACCCTGCAGGGCTACTACGGCTCGATGTACGTGTCGAACTTCAACCGTTTCGGCAAGATCTACCGCGTGATGATGCAGGCTCCCCCCGAGGCCCGCGTATCGCCCGAGACCCTCAAGTCAATCAAGGTGCGCACCACCTCGGGCCAGATGGCCTCGCTTGAGAATTTCGTGACCCTCACCAAGGTCTACGGTCCCGACCTTCTGAACCGTTTCAACCTCTTCACCTCCATCTCGATCACCGGTAACCCCGCCACCGGTTTCTCGTCGAGCCAGGCACTGGCCGCAATCGAGCGAGTCGCCGGCGAAACCCTTCCTCAGGGCTACGGCTACGAATACGCCGGCATGACACGTGAGGAGGGCACTCAGGGTTCGGGCCAGACAGCCATCATCTTCGGCCTCTGCCTGCTGTTCGTCTACCTGCTGCTTTCGGCCCAGTACGAGAGCTACGTGGTGCCCTGGGCGGTTATTCTCTCGATTCCGTTCGGCCTCATGGGCTCGTTCATTCTGCTGTGGATCTTCAACCTCGTCTACCTGGGCACAGGCGATGTGGTCAAGATAATCACCAACAACATCTATCTGCAGATCGCACTGATCATGCTTATCGGTCTGCTTGCCAAGAACGCCATCCTTATCGTCGAGTTCGCGCTTGAGCGCCGGCGCGGCGGCATGTCGGTGTTCAACGCCGCTGTGGCAGGTGCCGAGGCCCGTCTGCGACCCATCCTCATGACGTCGCTGGCCCTGATTATCGGTCTGCTCCCGATGGTATTCGCCTCGGGTGTAGGCGCCAACGGCAACCGCGCCCTCGGCGTGGGTTCGGTGGGCGGCATGCTCATCGGCATGATACTGCAGATCTTCATCGTGCCCGCCATGTTCGTGACCTTCCAGTTCCTGCAGGAGAAGATCTCGCCGCTGAAGTGGGAGGATACCGACAACTCGGGCATCGAGTCGGAAATCGAGCAGTATTCGCGATAACTTACCGAGCGTCAGGCAGGGCGCCCCGCAGCGGGGCGCCCCCGCACGGCGCCGAAAACAGACAAACATACACGACATAACCGCAACATGTTGAAACTCACCAAAATATTTGTAGCTACGGCTGTGGCGTCATCAATGCTGACGTCATGCCACATCTACAAGAAATTCGAGATGCCGCAAGACGACCCCGTGACCGCCGAATATGCGCGCGTGGCCGCCGAGACTCCCGACTCTACCGCCTACGGCAACCTGCAGTGGCAGGAGGGCCGCTCCCCGTTGAGGA
>USKE01000089.1 GCA_900555165.1 uncultured Porphyromonadaceae bacterium
GCCGATACCGGCAGCGCCCATGAGTTGTGGCGTATGTGTCCCTTGCTATGCTGGATGTTCGATCCGGCCGATTTGATGTCCCAGACATATGTGCCGCCAAGACCCACGAACGGAATCACGCTTACAGGGCGCGAGGCATCAACTCCGCCGAGCGAGTTGCACATGTCCCACATGAAATCGAAGTTCAGGTTGGCGAACCGGGCCTTTGAATATGAGTCGTTGTCCCAGTGCCACGGTCCATAATAGCCGCTGAAACGGAATCCGAGATAAGGTGAGAACCAACGGCCGAAACCGGCGTTGTAGGTTGCCGTGACATGACGGCGCGCTTTCTCGCCCTCGGGCATCTTGTTCTCGAACAGAGGCACGTCTATGCCCGCGCCGAGCTGTATAAACCAGTTGTCACCGCGGTCAACCGAGTATTCGGTCTTGCAGTTGACCACTTCGGTCAGGGTCTCTGACTCTTCTTCAACGATTACGTCATCCTGTGCCTGTGCCTGCCATGCGCATGTTGCCACGCACCCGGCTGCCAGCATGAGGCTTAAATTTCTTTTCATATTGAATCTTCGGTTGTTTTGTGGTAAATAAGATACATCTCTCGGTCCGGGCTCACTGTGGCCGACAGGGGCCGCGGCTTTTTTCAAAGCCTTTACCGGATAAACGAAATCGGCGATTTTTGGTTCAGAAGGCAAATGTTAACGGTGCGTGGTGGCACCGGCATTCTCGTGCCTGGCATCAGGGGGTAGGGATGATGCACATCCGTCAGAAAAGAACAAAGGGCCTGTCTTCTCAGACAAGTCCTTTATTCCTTTGTATCCGTGAAGTCTTATGCTTCATTGGAATCTACAAACCTAACATAAAACACGATTATTGTCTTTTCTTGTTATCGTAGTCTTCTTTTTTGAGATTGACGGCCTTTTGCGGCCCGTCAATACATCAGCATAAATACTAACCCTAAAAAACTAATACCTTAAATAAATCAAACAAATCCTTTTGTCTTAAATCCTTCCGTCGGTGGCACGATGCCGTTTCCGTCGGATTGCGATGCAAAATTATATCGAAAAAACGCGCTTGTCAATAGCTAAACGGCATCGTATGGCGTGTGTATAGACCTGTATAGACGTATATAGATATTAACCACCTGATATTCAAGGGGTGTTTTCTCGGCAGTATATGGTATAGTATAGAGAGGAATCAATAAAAAATTGATTAAATTCTGTTGTATAGTTCTACAAATCGAGCACTTCGAGCAGCTTTTTTCGGTCGGGAACAAGGATGCGGTTAGGCTCATAATCGATGATGCCCTCATCTTTCATAGTGTCGAGTGCCACGAGCAGTGACTGGCGCTGTACGCCGAATACGGTGTAAAGATCGCGGTGACGGCACTCCATGACGATGTCGCGGGCGTCGCGGTCGGTAAGCGCGACAATCCAGTAGGCGATGCGTTTGCGCAGGTCACCGGAACTCAGCGCCAGTATGCCCTCCACAGCAAGCTGCGAGTTAAGTGAGAGCAGGTTCAGAAAATTGAACAGCGAGACGGCATCATTGTTGATTATGCTCAGGTAATCGCTCTTGTCGAGCTGGAGCAGTCCCACCGTAGTGAGTGCCGTGACAGTGGACGGATAGCGGGTGGTGCGTCCGAAAAAATAATCGAGTGCGATGACGCCGGGGGAGTCAAGCGTTTCCGAGACTGTGAACTTGCGGTCAGTGGTGTGTATGGTGGAGCGCACCGACCCTGAGACTATAGAAATTATATGACTGCATGGATCCCCGGCCTGGATTATGGTCTCGCCGGGGGTGTATTTCAGAAAATGGAAACGGTTTTTCCCGACCATTTCTGATATCTTTTCATGACTGACACCTTTGAACAGGGGCAGATTCTGAAGACGGGCATACATACTATCGGTCGACATGGTTTTGTTTTAGTTGAAACTACTGATGTCGTTGTGGGGAGTTGCATAACCCGGTGTACGCCTGATATGTAGGGACATCGCTTTGCGATGTGGCTCATAGTCCTTGATATGATCTAACATGCCAAAGGCATGTCCCTACAATTCGAGGGGTTTTGCGCCGCCCTCCAACGTTTCTTTATATAGTGACAACAACGCCACGTGTCAAAAGTTAGGGGAAAAGATGTGGTTTTTACGCTTGGAAGTGCACTTGAGGCATATGCGTCGGCGCACATGCGGTCATTGCCCTTGCGGCAGGTGGCTTGTAGCGTTCTCCCGGCGGTATATCTGCCATGAGTTCACGATATTGTGCCACGCCACATAAGCGGCCGGCGCCGCCGAGGCCACGGGATTGAGGTAAGTGAGCGTGAGCCAGATGGCAAGCACGGTGTTTTTCTGCCCGAGGCTCTGCGCGCCCGAGACAGGGTCGCCGTACCGGCGCCCGATCATGCGCCCGACGGCAAACTGCGCTATGCAGGCCAGCAGAGCCACGCCGGCCAGAGCCAGCATGAGCGGTATCATGGTGGCGGGCTCCCTGAGCAGGAAAGTCACCGAATTGCCAACGACCAGTATCAGCGCGAAAGCCCAGATGTAGAACGAGAGGCCCTGGTGGTTGGCTATGGAGCTGTGCACGCGCGGCACATATCTCTGCATCAGCAGTGCCAGGGCAAGGGGGCCGAGGATAAGGGGTAGCACGTTCTGCGCTATCGACATCAGCGATTCGCCGAACGATATTCCGGCACCCTCACCCATGTATGACAACAACGGGGGAGCCAGAAACGCTACCGACAGATGCGAGAACAGCGAGTATGTGGCAACTTTTGGTATCGAGCCCCCCAGCATGCCGGTTATGACAGGTGCGGCAGTGGCCGTGGGGCAGAACACGCAGATGAAAGCCCCCTGCGCCAGCATTTCGTTTATGGGGCTAAGCGTCAGATATATTGCGCATGCCCCTGCTATCTGCGCTCCCAACAGCAGCCATATATACGGCCCAACGTGGAAGTCTGAGGGCCTCACGCGGCAGTATGTGATGAGCAACATTATGAAAATCAGATATTTCGACATGAAAGCCACATATCCGATGTAGTTGTGCAGCAAGACGCCCAGTATCATCGCGATAGGGAGCATCCACGGTTTTATTCGCTTGCGGAAACTGCTCATGTGATATTTGTTTTGTCGCTGCAAAGTTACAAAACTTTCGGCATAAGCTACACATAAGCCACATAAGTCACATAAGTAACATACGTTACATACGCCATACACGAAACGGATGTAACGTATGTGGCGTATGTAACGTATGTGGCTTATGTGTCGGGGGGCGTTATTTGTAACGCGAGAAATCGGTTGCCTGCATCGAGCCTTCCTCAGCAAACGCGCGGTGGAACTCGAAGGCGGCCTGCAGGGTGATGGGGGTCTGTCCCTTGGTGCCGAGCTTGAGGTAATCCCACAGCAGTTGCTTGTACATGGGGTGGGCGCAGTTCTCGATGATGGTTTCGGCGCGCTGTACGGGGTCTTTGCCGCGGAGGTCGGCGATCCCCTGGTCGGTGATCAGTACGTCTACCGAGTGCTCCGAGTGGTCGCAGTGCGTCACCTGGGGCACGATGTTGCTGATCAGACCCTCTTTGGTGATTGACGGGCACGAGAATATCGAGATGTAGGCGTTGCGGGTAAAGTCACCCGAGCCGCCGATACCGTTCATCATGCGTGTGCCCAGCACGTGTGTCGAGTTCACGCCGCCGAAGATGTCGGCCTCAAGTGCGGTGTTCATGGCGATGACGCCGAGTCGGCGGATGACCTCCGGGTTGTTCGAGATTTCGGCGGGGCGCATCAGGATCTTGTCGTGGAAGAAGTTCATGTCGGCGAACAGCTGCGATTCCACTTCGTTTGAGAAGGTCATCGAGCAGGTCGAGGCGAACTGGCACTTGCCGATGCGCAGGAGCTCGAGTACCGAATCCTGCACTACCTCTGTGTACATCATAAAGTTGGGGAGTTCCTTGTCGACGGCCAGGTAGTTGAGCACTGCGTTGGCCACATTGCCCACGCCGCTTTGCAGGGGGAGGAATTCCTTGGGGATGCGGCCCGCGCGGTATTCCGACACGAGGAACTGCACCACGTTGGCGCCGATGCGCTCTGAAGTCTCGTCGGGCTTTGTGAATGATTTCACGCCGTCAAGCGCGTTTGTGCGCACGATCCCCACCACTTTCGAGGGGTCGATCTTGAGGGTGGGGCGCCCGATGCGGTCATTGGGGGCATAGATAGGTATCTCGCGGCGTCGGGGCGGGTCGAGTGGCTTATAGACATCGTGCATCCCCATGAGCGACGCGGGGAGCGCTTCGTTAAGTTCGATGAAGATTTTCTTTGCCATCGGGGCGTAGGTGGGTATGTTGCCCAGGCCGCAGCCAAGCAGAACCTCGCCGTTCTCGTCGATTGCGGCGGCCTCGATAATGGCCACGTCTACATCTCCGTAGAAACCGTAGCGCGTCTCCTGGGCCATCTCCGAGAGGTGACGGTCGGTATAATGTGCGTCGTGGCTGTTGATGCGTTTGCGCAGGTCGGGGGTGTTCTGGTAAGGGGCGCGGCGGTTGATGGCGTTGTTGCGCGCCAGGATGCCGTCGACATGATCATTTGTCGAGGCTCCGGTGTAAATATTGACTTTGAAATCGCGTCCGGCCTCATGTTCGGCCTGGGCCTTGAGGGCTACCGCCTCGGTGATAGCCTTGGGGTTGCCGGGGGCTGTGAACCCCGACAGGCCTAAAGTGTCGCCGTTGTTGATGACCTGGGCGGCTTCCTCGGCCGTGATGAAATTATAAGCCATATCTGATAATGTTGGTAAATCGTGAATATGACGGCATCTGATTATGTGGAAAGCAACATAATTGCATCATGCGCAAAGAAACTCCTCGCGGATGATACGATGCACTGCATTTTTTTGTAATTTTGTGCAAAAATACGGCTTTTGGCTCAGCCCGGCAAAATTTTTAATGCTGTTTTACAGCACATATTTGCCAGCGGAAACCAGCTCCGTTGCGGGGGTCAGTGGCCGTGAAACTTGTAATCAGGTGAACAACAAGAAACTGTATATCGAGACATACGGCTGCCAGATGAATGTGGCCGACTCAGAGGGCGTCAGGGCCGGCCGCCGTGATGGGCATGGCCGGATACGATACCGTCGACAGTGTCGAGGAGGCCGACGCCATTCTGCTGAATACCTGTTCGATACGCGACAATGCCGAGCAGAAGATCGTCAGCCGCCTGCAGACGCTGGCCGCCCTGCGGCGCAAGAACCGCTCGCGTCGGCTGATAGTGGGCGTGATCGGGTGCATGGCCGAACGTGTGCGCGAGGGGCTGGTGGAGCACCACGGCGTTGACATCGTGGCCGGCCCTGATGCATACCTTGACCTGCCCAACCTCTTTGCCGCCGCCGAGACCGGCGCGCGTGCCGTGAATGTCGAGCTTTCGACCACAGAGACTTACCGCGACATCATCCCCAGCCGCATAACCGGCAACCGCGTGAGCGGATTCCTGAGCATCATGCGCGGGTGCAACAATTTCTGCTCGTATTGCATCGTGCCCTATACCCGTGGCCGCGAACGCAGCCGCGAGGTCGACAGCATTCTGCGCGAGGTGGCCGATCTGCGCGCCCGCGGTTTCCGCGAGGTCACGCTGCTCGGGCAGAACGTGAACTCATACCGCTATACGGGGCCCGACGGAGAGACCGTGAATTTCGCGCGCCTGCTGGCGCTGGTGGCCGAGGCCGCGCCCGACATGCGTGTGCGTTTCAGCACCTCGCATCCCAAGGATATGTCTGACGAGACCATTGACACCATCGCCCGCTATCCGAACATCTGCAACCATGTGCACCTGCCGGTGCAGTCGGGCTCGAACGCCGTGCTCAAGTCTATGAACCGCAAATACACCCGCGAGTGGTATCTGGGGCGTGTGGCCGCCATCCGCGAGCGCATACCCGACTGCGGCCTCTCGACCGATCTCTTCACCGGTTTCCATGACGAGAGCGAGGAGGATTTCGAGCAGACCCTATCGCTGATGCGCGAGGCCGGTTTCGACTCGGCGTTCATGTTCAAGTATTCAGAGCGCCCCGGCACGTTTGCCTCGCGCGAGATGCCTGACAATGTGCCCGAAGATGTGAAGATAGCGCGCCTGAACCGCATGATCGCCCTGCAGAACGAGCTTTCGGCCGAATCGAACCGCCGCGACATCGGGAAGGTGTTCGAGGTGCTTGTGGAGGGGGTGTCGAAACGCAGCACGGCCCAGTGGGTGGGGCGTACACAGCAGAACAAGACATGTGTGTTCCCGCGCGGCGATTTCCGTGTAGGCGATCTCGTGAAAGTGCGCGTCAGGGAGGCGTCGTCGGCAACGCTGATATGCGACTTGGCCTGATGACGCTGTAAAAATCGCGGTACGGCTGTTTTTTTGCGCCTGAACGATGCGGAGAGCCCTGCAATTTAGGAATTTTAATACAAAAAAGATTGACAAGGGCTTTCCGATATAGTAATTTTGTGCTGAATTTGCACTCTCCTCCCCATCATCCACGTCAACTCACCGGTTTGCCGCGGGCTGTATCGCGTGGCAGACAACATTATTTATGGAGAAAAACAACAATAACCGCATATCGGGCATCGGCGACCGGATGACATCCACGATAAGTGTCACCTTGGTGCTGTTTATCCTGGGGCTTGTGGCCACCATCAACATCGCGTTCGGCTCGGTAGAGCGTTCGGTAAAGGAGAAGATGGGATTCTCGGTAGTGCTGACCGACAGCGTGCCCGCCCAGGCGCTCGATTCACTGAGGCAGTCATGTGCCGCCGCGCAGTATGTGTCATCATGGCAGTTCCTTTCGGCCGACGATGTGCTGGCTCTCGAAACCGGCGGAAACGGCAGTGAGCTTGTAGACCAGATCGGATTCAATCCTTACGCACCGATGATTGAGGTGAAGGTGAAAGCGGCCTATGCCAACGTCGACTCGCTTAACCGCGTGACCGCCCTCTGGCGTGCCTGTCCGTATGTCGACGAGGTGCCCGTGAACACCGAGATGGTCGGCAATCTGCAGCGCAACGCCGACATGCTCAACCTCGTGCTGCTTGTAGTGGCGGCCACACTGCTGCTGATTTCGTTTGTGCTTATAAACAACACCGTGCGCCTCACCATATATTCGCGCCGGTTCCTGATACACACAATGAAACTTGTGGGTGCCAAAGGCTCGTTCATACGCCGCCCGTTTCTGGTATCTAACGCCCTGCAGGGTGTGGTGGCCGGTCTGATTGCGGGTGCTTTGCTGTGCGGCCTGGTGGCATGGGCCAAGGACTGGTATCCGGCACTGGGCGCCCTGATGCCGTGGAGCGCGACCTTCATCGTGTTCGGTGCCGTGGTGGTGCTCGGCGTGATAATCTGCGTCATTGCCGCTCTGCTGGCCACCAACCGCTATCTGCGGTCTGACTATGACGGGATGTTCGACTGACGCCGCACCCCGCCTGTCTGAGTCATGTTGTCTGTATCGAGTAAAAAAGATTGTAATCATGGAAATAAGGAAACTGAATACCGCCGCGACGGTCAGCACAGATGACCGGCTTGAGCGCGAGACGGCCGGGGAGTTCCCCCTCGGCCGCAGGAATTTCATCTGGATGGCGGTCTCGGGCGCGCTGATCGTGATCGGCTTTCTGCTGATGCTCGGCGGCAGCTCGACCGAAGAGGCTTTCAACCCCGACATCTTCTCGGCTCGACGCATCATCGTAGGGCCGGCCCTCGCTTTCATCGGCTTTGTGGCCATGGGGGTAGCGATTATCGTGGCTCCTCGCTCACGTAAAGAAAACCCCTCAGATACAGAAACGGTATGAGCTGGCTGGATGCATTGATACTTGGCATCGTGCAGGGTCTGGCCGAATACCTGCCGATAAGTTCGAGCGGCCATCTTGAAATCTGCCGTTCGCTACTGGGCCTGAAACTTTCGGGTGCCGACTCCCTGCAGTTCGACGTAGTGCTGCATGTGGCCACGGTGCTCTCTACCATCGTGGTGCTGTGGCATGAGTTCAGGCCGCTGTGTGTCTCGTTCTTCACTCTGAAGAGGGATGAGAATACCCGCTATGTGTGGAAGATACTGCTCTCGTGCATCCCCGTGGGGATTGTGGGCGTATGTTTCAAAGACCAGGTAGAGCAGTTCTTCGGGGTGGGCACCGACGGCCAGAGCAACCTGCCGCTCGTGGGCATCTGCCTGTGCGTGACCGCCGCCCTGCTCTGTGTGGCATATTTTACCCGTACCCGCAAGGAAGACGCGCGCCCCGTGCTATCGGCGGCCGCCACGGCGAAGACCGTGTCGAAAGGGCGTGACATCACCTGGGCCGACGCTTTCATCATCGGCTGCGCGCAGGCTGTGGCCGTGCTGCCGGGTCTGAGTCGTTCGGGCACCACCATCGCCACCGGCATCACCCTGGGCGACAATCGCGAAAAAGTAGCGCGTTTCTCGTTTTTCATGGTCATCATACCCATCCTGGGCGAGATGCTCCTTGACATAAAGAAATTCATCGGCGGCGAAGACCCCTCGGAGG